>NZ_JAHGVE010000007.1 GCF_018835585.1 Pelorhabdus rhamnosifermentans | reverse complement strand
TACATACAAATTTGCGCTCTTTAACATTCACCTTCTACCCCTCCTTGCATATAATCTTTTGTCTCCGGGTATCCTATAAACGGTCAGTTGCCATAACCGACTAATGGATTGCCAGAGTTTACACCTGTCCAAGTAGGCTCTGGCTTTTCCATGTATAAAAGCCATTTTCCAAGGCATACTATAAACATAAATTTTTTCTCTCTCCAACCAGGGCTTAGCAGGTCCTGGCTTTTTCTATTTCGGCTATAGCCATAAGCACCGGAAATATTTGTTTTGGGGCCACCGCATTTCCAATACATTTTAGACGCTTGGCTCGATTTTTCTGACCGGTTATTACTCGCGATGGTTCATATGGATATTGACCTGCTCCGGTTATTTTAACTTGACCCGACAGCATCGGTTCCCCACGACTATTACAATGAAATTTGCGATCACAATAATCTGAGGCATCCATAGTTCGCCACATTTTGCCAACTCCCAGCGGTGCAGGCCACCCAGGCCATTCCTGCGGTTCATCACAATCAATGTCAGTCCAGCCGATTGGGAAGCTCATAAGACATTCAACCCAATCAGCGTTAAGTTGACCACCAATTTGGTCGTTTAAGTTTCTTGATCGATTCGGATCATCCCAACGTGATTGTTGCCCAGTTCTATAATCTCGTGCTTGTGGTGTCGCAAACATTTTAACCGCGGATACCAACCCGGGTGTATTTCTATTTCTCTCGCTTGCACAATCGCCGCGTAAACTAGCACTCGGAGTAGGCCAATATTTAACCGCAGCGGGTAACCCATTTCGCATATTGTTTGCAATGTTGCCCCGCTTTTCAGCATCATTCGCTCGTGGTGTTGGCCAATTTCTCATAATTGCACCGGGAAGTGTATCTCTATTTAGTTGACTTGGCGGGAATGAACTATTTTTACCGTCCTGTGCTGCCGGCGTGGGCCACGATGAATACCCTGTCCCTTTGATGTGGCGCCCCAACGTCGGCAGCTCCATAACAAAACCATGAAGCATCATACCCATTCTCGGCCAAGTCTCGGAGTATTCGTCCGAATGTTCCTCCTCTTCGTCCTGAAACATCGGCAATGCTGAGTAGGTTCCGTACATTCTCCGCCAATATCCACCTTGATTGCAAATCGACAGCGATGCGAAGCATTTCCCACCAGAGACCGCTTCTAGTAACGCTACCTTTGGAGTCCACGAATCCGGCTTGTTTTCCAGCGCATGACACATCCTGACAAGGGAAGCCCCCGCCGACAATATCAATTCTTCCAATTCCGTCCTTACGTAGTCTCTCTGCAGTAACGGTTCGCACATCGTCATAAATTGGCACCCCCGGAAACCGTTTTTTCAATACTTGTACGGCGTATGGCTCTATCTCACAAAAAGCCACTGTTTCAATTCCAGCCAATTGCGCTGCCAAGTCTATACCTCCGGTCAAATACCAGAGAACAAACTTAACATTCTAAGCTTCTCTGACATAGGGCATCACCTCGCTTTGGCTTTTTCTATTTCAATTTCTTCTGCATAATGTTCATTCCAGCAGTCAATATGAGTGCATACCAACTTACCGTCAATGTATCCCATATGAGCATCTAACGGGTGTAAAGTTTCCTTGCATAAATCGCATATCATCAATTTGTTCACACCTCCTGAACTGGATACTGATCCCATAGCTGGTCGTCTATCAATCGACCAGCTTTCTTTTTACCGACGCGAACCATATTTTGTGTATGTGTTGCAAGCCCAGATTTCCAATCTTCAATTTCTTCATTCCAGTAACAAATTGGCGTTGGCTCGCATGCACCAGAACCTTCAACCTGTACCCATTCTCCCCATTGTTTAAATAGAAACGGCGTCCCCGCTGCTTTGCATTGGTCCCGTAAACTCCGCACCCAATCGGGATGCATTGGCCGCGCTCCTGGCCCACTTTCACCGCCACATATTACCCAATCAAGGCCAACCCATCCACGCGCAACTAATGATTGCTTCTCCCAATGATATTTTCCGTACTCGTTTGGATTGCCGCCTTCGTCTGGACGCCAATGTTCGCAGATAGGCCATTTTAAATATCTACTTAGTTTTACTGGTCCTAGCATCGGTTCCACGCTCACAAATCGCTTTGCTGCCGGTATCTGCAATAGAATTGGTATACGTTGCTTTGCCTGTTCTTGGTTCTCGGCTGTCACGCCCAACCAAAGATTATCTAAAGGCCATGGACTTTTTTCATCGTCTACGCCGCGTGAAGTTTGTAACCAAACATCATTTGCAACATTTTTATAACTTAGCATTTCTAACATTCGTTCCGGCCTTTTAGTCAGTATTAAGAATGTGTGAGTGTGTGCCTCTGCGATAACTGATAAAACATCAATTATAAATTTGTCCGGCACATCATCGTGAAATAAATCTGACATGCTGCAAACAAATACTTTGCTCGGCTTTGTCCAATGTAACGGCTGATCCAGCCTATCAGAATGTGTCATAACTTTAAACGGATTATCTGCTGGGAGTCCCCACTTTTCACCAAATCTTTTACTCATTCGCTCAGCATAACAATGCTCACAACCTGGGCTTACCTTCGTGCAGCCTGTTACCGGATTCCAAACCCTGTCGCACCACTCAATTTTACTTTTACCCAACTTTCACGCCTCCTTTGTTTGAGTAGTTTTACGATTCTTTTTCATATTGTTTACGTACTTCATGCGGAATGTTATAGTAATTGTTTTGCAATTCGTAAAATCTGTCTTGAAAATCTCTTGCTTTACGCTCCTTTTCAGAAGCACGGCGCCGCTCTCTTGATACTTGATTAGCAGCAGCCATAATCTGCTCTCGATTCGAACCAGAACGATAATATACCAAATACCGTAGTAAATAATTTTGAGTGTTTACATCCGGTGTAAGCCTAGGCGCTTTCTTAGCCGTTCGCAGGCTTCCGTCTTCTTTTACGTATATCAGTCCAATGTTCTCCTCAATCTCATCCTTTTTTATCATCTTGTCAGGGCAAACAAACGAAAATCCTGTACAATATGGCAAATACTCATTATGTTTTTTGTCTCGCAAGAAGTCACTGCGACTGATTTTTATTTCATAGCCCGTAAATTCAGGACTTGTCCAACTAATTTTTATAGCCAAACCGTCCAGTATTCTTAGCTGTCGGCCTTTATATAACCAACTTGAACCTGTTTTTACATGAGGGAAAAACAATTCTCCACGTTTGCAATGCCAAGCATAAAGGTATTTAATAATATCTGATTCGGTCACGTCCCCAACTCCTATCTAGCATGGATACCCTTCGTGCAAATCATCTGGCCTATCCCGATACGTATAAAAGCTCTGCTGATACGCTTCGCAATCCTCGTTATTGCATTTATAAATATCACCTAGCACTTTACCGTCCTGGTGTGCTGCTATTCTGCCAAAATAATCGTCATAGGTTAATTCTTCATCGCAATATGGACAATTCACTTATCTTGCCCCCATCATATTTTCAACTTGACCAAACGCAGTTTTAAACTTGTCCCAATTTATGTTCGCTTTTCCGTTTATCTTTAACGACTTAACCTTCATAAGGTACATTAGCCTTTTAAACATATCGCGGCGTTCTGGCGTGTCTGAATGTCTCGCAATAACTTGTTTTGTTATCGGTTCATAATTGCGTTTGCTGTTTATTGAGTTGGCTGATCTATTCAAGAATTTAGCTATATACGCTGAAGGCTTATCCTTGTTTTTATCTAGAAACTCCAACTCTTCTTCCGTCCATTTACGAATCATGATTGCGCCCCCTGTTTTAACAAATTCAGTTCGTTTTCCATCTTCGCGATTCGTTCAGCCATTTCAATCTGTGCAGGAGTCTTTTGCGGTTCTTCTTCGTCTTCTGTTGTCCATACGCATTCACAATGAGTATTTTGATTTAACGTACTAATCGCATATCCGCCGAAAGGTGACTGATATATAGCTCTTGGCTCGTTAGCGATTACAGAAGCGTTACGAGCTATTTCCTTTTGCTGTTCGAGGTAAGATTTTTCAGCCATCGTTCACATCGCCTTTCCAATCCAGCCGTTTGATGATCCGCCGCTGCTATCTTCTCCTAAAACAAATGTCCGGTGATGATCTAAACAAAACTCTTCAACCTTTGACCACGGCTGACCAGTAAGATAGTTTACAATGTCCGTATCTGAGAGAAAAAAATTAACGTCATGATCACATTGATAAGAAAGCACGTATTTTAAAACATCTTCATTGGATGGAGCATCAAGCCATAGTTTCAAGTTAAACCGTCTAAGTAACGCACTATCAATTACATCCGGCAAATTCGTAGCCCCGATAATAATGCTTGTGTCAGGCAGTCTATCTAAGTTCGTAAGAATTGTATTTAAGGCATTGTTGTATTCACGATCACATCCATCAGCACCAGCAACCCTACTAGATCCAATCGAATCTAACTCGTCCAAAAAAATTGCGCAATTATCAGTGGAAGCACATTCAAGCACACTTGCAATATTTTTAATCGTTGCACCTAACGCAGAATCAACTATTTCACTCACTTTAACCGCGTAGAATGGGAGCTTTAATTCTTTACTAATCGCCCCGGCAAGACTCGTTTTTCCGTTACCAGGAGGACCAGCCAACAATATCCGATTCCGCATAGGAAGCCCTGCAATCCGCAGTTCTTCTAACTTATCGCGCTCTTTGATAAACTTTTTTATTTCAGCCTTTATTGCATCGTCTAAGTAAATTTCTGATAAGCTTTGCTGCCTAGCAGAATCAAATAAAAGAGGCTTTAACTGACTTGGCAACTCAACTAATTTTGAATTGTTGTCTCCCCACATTCTTAAGGCCATTGCAAGCTTTCTGGCCGACATATCCCTGCCATTGTGTCGCTCATTTGCAATCATGACTTCGACAATTTGTTTTGCTTTAACATAATCTTTTTTGCCAATTAAATTAATCAGCGCAGTAACTTCGTCTATTTTTGGCACATTAACACCGCCTCGATTTCAATTTCAGGCCTCGGATTCTGCTTGTCCAGCCCGACAATCCGGCTTGAATTTTTCTTTGTAGCTAGCCTGCCGGGAATAATCAACTTACTCATAACTTTTCATTCCAATTCCAAATTCGTTGCTGCCCTTTAGCTGGCACCGGATCAATGCACCACCGTACACCCGAAAGTATCCAAGCATAGCGGCCAACACTGAAGTCGCCGAACTCATATTCATTACCAGTGACCCTCATCTGATTTTCCAAAACAGCTACTACTTGTTTTTGGTCACCTATTTTTAGCGAAACATTACCGATAACTTTGAGGCAATCTACCAAATCAGCTACGGCAATTACGGCCCCGACTGGCAAAAGCTGTGTTCTTCCGTATCCGTTTAGCATTATTTCTTCTTTAGTCATTTTCGGCCATAATGCCGAATGAAATGGATCTCGATATGTAAGCTCTCGTCTGTCCGTCGTCCAACTCTTCCCCGCGTGAATCGCAATCGGGCCCCTGTACTTCGTGGCCCATGACCGTGTTTCTATTTTCTTTTCGCCGCAGGCTATCAAACTTGCCCACGGTTGCAATATCGTTATAGCTTTCAATGATCTCGCCGCCTTCCAAACGATCTGCACGGCTTTTGTCTTTCTTTGACCTCTACAGCCATGCCAGGGTGCTCTTCCGTTTCGTAGCAGACCAGTTTGTTAGGATAAATACCAGACTTGCGATTTTTGCAAATTCCGCATTTGGGCTCTTCGTATTTATTTCCAAGCACCTGTTCCGCCTCCATATCTGTATATAAATGAATTTTTATTCTTATTTGATAATATGAAGTTCCTGAAATTTCCATGGAAATAACTTGTCCACTTTCATTTCGTTCACTCATACCGCACAAATTTTTTTATTGGAACCGGGAAAAAGTGTTTCGTGAACATCTTTTAAAAACTTATCGTCTTTATGTGATAAGCAGTAATTCGCTACGCCTAAAAGCAAAATTTCATCCTGTATTGGTTCCGACAAAGCTTTAAAGAAAAATTTTATTTTTTCCATTTCGCAATTTTCTTTTGTAAGTTGCTCGTAAACTATGACTTTTTCACCAACGCCATTATTCATGATTTTTCTGTCTGAATTTGTTCGGATAAAACTGGCAGCGCGTTCCTGTTTCTTCTTGCCCAAATATTCCGCAGCAACGTTCGCAATGAATACATTGCTTACAAGTAACTTCATCATCAAGAAGCATATTATACTCAGCGTTCCAGTCTTCTGTGCCTTTTCTATAACCTTTTACGCGATTTTCACTTTTCATGATTGACCTCCAAAATTCGTTTTTAAGGTTTTAAATACCATCCGCCTATAAACTTTACTCGTGACGTACTTTTTGTTCGATTCAAGCTAATTTTGCTAATATGACGGCTATTTTATGGCTTTTCATTACAGCCTATTTGTTTTGTTGTTGAATCAATTAAACTGTTTACTGCCTGCTTTCCCATCGAATTAAGCACATCGTTATTGACTCGCGTTTCTTTTTTGCGTTTGCAAGCTGATTCATAAAGCCGCAGAAACTGTGAACGGATTGTTCCAATGTCTTCTGTTAATGTTTCGCACATTCCAACCCATCCCATAGCTAAAGCCGCTGATTCAATTTCTTTTGTACTAAATACAGGCTTTTTATAAACGAATGCTTCTTTCATCTGCTGTAAGACTTCATTCCATGCCTCATCTGGCCCCTTGTTCGTCGTGCCTGTTGCTGCTTCAACCATTATTTGCGAGTTGTTTGTTATTTCAGCGATAGAGGGAAAAAAGATACAGGCTTTCATTGATTTTAAAACTCCGGCCGCCAGTGCCGATCTATTAACATCTGACAAAGCTATCGCATAGGTACAAATAGTTTCGTTACTTATCCTCGCTGCTTGATAGGCATACATCAATGGTTTCAAAATCTCCGCCGTTTCCTGCTGTCTCGGTGTCAAATCCTCTATGTTCAGCTTTATCACTCCTTCGTGTGAAAAAGTCATTTATTGTATCTACTGATTGATTTTTGCTATATGATTTATTTTCGAATAACTTTTGCTGCTTTAATTCGTAAATATCTGTCCAGCTACCCATAATACTTTGATTAAGTATTTCAACTTTTTTTAAATCGTCATTGCCTGACAGTTTAGTAAGTTTTTTAAGCATTAAGTTAATAGCACGATCAGTCATAGGCTTTTTGATTGATTTTCTCATTGAAACAAAGCCATTAATTGAATCGATCAAATCAGGATTAGTAGTATAATCGCCTAAAGTATTTTTCTTATCATTCTTACATTCTTTCTTTATTACATTCTTGTTAGTTGTTGGTTCTTTGTTACTCGTTTGTTGGTCGTTTGTTACTCGTTTGTTACTATCTTTGTTACTCTCATCTTCTTTAGACTGATAAGACCGCCAATTTACTATGGTTACGAGTCTTCCTGTCTTTGTTGCTTCGTATGTTAGAAATTCAAGGTTTTTAAATTTCTCTAACGCCGAACGGACGTTCTGGGTAGAAACACCTTTGCCACATTTCTTTCTAATTGACTCCAAACTTGTAACAAATTGTCCTGGTTTTGCTTCAAACTTTTTGCCTTTCCAAATCCATTGTTTTTCTTCATGATTAGCCATCATCAATAAAGTAATTAATATTTTGCAATGTTCTGGTGTTGAACATGTCCATATAGCTTTTTCAATTAAAACTCTGTAAAGCTTAATCCATCCTGGCATATCGCCACCTCGGTAAAAATTGTCATTCTAATCGCCTGCTAACTCAATCCATCCGGTAATAAATCCCCGTATGCCATCCGGCTGCTTCTAGGCTCTTGTCCATTGCTTCAACAGCCCTCGTATTCCTATTACCTTGACCACCGCATCCATGGCTAATGAAATAACAAGGCCCTAACCATTCCCCTTTTTCACGGCAATATAGACCTGCTGTGCGTATTACTTCCAAGACTTTCTTTTCACGGGCCCCTGGAAGTCTTAATACAAGACTATCAAGATTAGCGGTCCCACCATCGTCGCCTAATCCTGCAGCTTCAATTGCCGCTACCTTGGCCTTTTTCAAATCAACAAGCAGTTTTTCATAATCTATTTTCATGTTTCATCCTCCCATACTTCCCGCCGCTCAATTTTCTGGCACTTTTTTATCCGGCTTTGATGCTCCTGCTTTGACTATGATTGCTCATGTACGAGATTGAGTGTTTCATCAATCTTCATATCCTCCTACATAAGTTTCAATGTCGTCTTCATCAATATCAATTTCAACCTTTGTTTTGTTCAAATACAGGTTAAGCAACAGGGCTTCGAAATCGCTCATCTTTCTAATAGCTGAAATGTCATCCAGTTTTACACCTTCAAATTCAACACCAACGATTGATGCTGGCTCATCCTTATATACCATCAGCCGCATATTGATTTTCTTTTCATCATCGCCACGCGATGAACTATATCCGTAGGATTTTTTCTGTTCTTTTTGAGCCATAACAATCGTAATCCACCGGAAAGAACCATCATCTTCATTGTTAATTTCAGCAAAAAAATGACCGTCATCTAAGTTTTGCCATTCATCATAGTCCATATCTTCATACATTTTCCGGTATTCAGCAACGATCTCAGATAGCTTGATTGTTTCGCGCTTTTTAAGCAAGATACTTCCAACCAGTTCGCTCAATTTATTTGCCAAATCTTCTTTTACTACCGAATGCAACAAAATGTTAACCTGATCGGCAACGAAGGTGTTATAAGCCAAAAACCCAACATCTTTGATTGCTTCTCCGACCTGTTTTTCAATTTTAACTTCGATCATCCGTTTGATTTTGTATCCGTCAACAGCATCTTTCACAGCCGAGCTGATGACCTTTTCAATATTTTCCTTGAGCAAAGTTTCAACTTTTTTTGACTCTTCCATTTCCTTAATCGTATTTGAAACAATCTCTTGAATGTCAATTTTCATTTTTGCACCTCCAAATTACGCATACTTATTCAATTCACAAACAACAGGTTATATATTTTTAATGCGATTATCATTCCTATTCCAACTGAAAAGCCAAAAAATATATTTGAAATTGTAGTTGCAATTACGCTTGAAAACCAATCTGCGAAAGCATCAATTATCTTCATAATTTTTATCTCCTTGCATGAATATTAATTTTTAACATATAATAAATTGGGGATTTATTGCCTGTATTAGATTAAAATTCATAATGATACAGGCAATTATATTTAGTTAGGTTAGATCGTTTCAGCAGTAAAAAATCTATTACCTTTCCCACACGGTTGAACCGTATCCCAAACAAATCCCCTTTCTTTTGCAAGTGCTTGCCATGCTCGATTTGCATTTTCTTGTGGCGAAGTTGGAACGTAATTACCAACGATCATATATGGAACCGGCTTACAAGCATCCAATATTTTATTAAGCTCATCTTCGGTCATTTCAAATTCTTTTCTCATTTCTTTTCCCACCATCCTATTTTCAAAATTTGGCCAGGTTTCACTTCATCATTTCCGATCACGTCGAAGTTTAGCTCCCGTATTCCTTCGCGAAACTCATCAATTTGCCTAACAGTTCCCGTGTTTTTAACTATGAATCGCTCTGCAATCGTTTGTAGCGTGTCCGACTTCGTGACGGTATAAGTTACTGTCACATACTTTACTTCGTCCCGTGTATAGCCTGTTAGTGCCGTTAAACATACCGCTACAAATACGCCCCATGCTAACACTTTTAGATAATCTTTAAATTTCTTTGACATTGTTTCAACTCCGATTTACAGCTTTTTAATTTTTTCAATACAACTTCTGCAAAAATCCTTATCTTTAAATTCGATAACGTTATCCGTACTGCCGCATATCATGCAGCCAGCTTCATACTTTCTTATAGCAATCATTCCGTTATCCTCAACGTAAATTTCCATTGGATCGCCTTCTTTAATGCCGTTGGTCCGGCGGATCTCCTTGGGGATCACTACGCGGCCCAAATCATCTATTCTGCGAACAATGCCTGTTGATTTCATATCGTTTCCTCCTAAAGTGTTATTTGAGTGGGGCGATTAGGCCCCCTGTGATTAACTTACATTTTGGTAAAATGAACAAAACTTGTTTATTAGGTCCCAACGGTCAATATACTTATCATATTTTGAATCTAAGCCAATAGATAATTGACTTATTCCGTACAATTTATTTGCTGGTATAATCAGCGTCTTGTTTCCTCTGCTTTCGCTAATCCCGTAAAAAACATATATGTCGCAACGTGGCTTTTTGCTTTCAAGATTATAAGTAAAGAAGAAATATCCATGCTCATATCCTTTAGAAACTTTAACATCAATTTTTACACATTTATTAACTAATAAGTCATAAGGAAATTTAACCGTTGTTAATTCGGCTTCAAAGTTCCTGTTTCATCGGTTGGGAAGGCTCCGCCTCCATCTTTCGCGTACTTATCGGGAATGTTTGATTCAATTCCGTTAGCAGGAGTTTGCTGCTGTTGTTTGCTGTCCTTAATACTGATTCCAATAAATTCAGCAACTATTTCCGTTTCGTAATGTTTAACGCCATCTTTTTCATAGTTGTTGTTCTGTAACCGTCCAATGACAACAACCTCATTCCCTTTAGATAATTGATTCCCGCATTCTTCAGCAAGTCCACGACAACCCTACCAACAATTGTGATTGTATTTGTGTTCATGCCTTATCTCCTCACTTCTGATCCCAATACGTTGCCGCTTGATCCGCCATCTGTAAAGCCAGAATCAATGGGTATTTATCCATTGCAGCCGACAAAGTCTGTCTTTCCGTGTAGTTCTCTGTTCCCCATGCTCCCATGTGCCAACGGATTGCCATTGCCTCGTCATCCGACAATTTAATAAATTTTCGAATAAGATATAACGATTTCTCACCGTGTCCCAAAGGGAATTGATCATCAATGCCATAGGTAGCGTATTGCTCCCATTGATTGTTTTCGTCTTTGCGCCAGCGCATTTCTGTCTTATAAAAATTCGCTTTGCATATATCATGAAGTAAGCCACAAATAATGAATGTATCACGGCTATAATCAAGCAAAAACAAAGGGCTAAATTTAGTCAAATTATCGTAAACAATTAAGCTGTGTTCCAACAATCCACCTTCTACGGATCCATGATATTTTGTACTAGCCGGCGCCTTAAAAAAATCGCTGTCAAGTAACCAGTTGGCTAATTCACCAACTCCAGGACGATTAATGGAATTAAGAAGTTTTAAAAATCGCTTTTCCATTTATTTCACGCCCCCAAATCAAGCCAATGTATAGGCTTAACAATCTTTTTAGTGCTACGGCAGTAATCGCATTCCTCACACCGTTCAGGCTCAATTTCACCATTCCTAACAGCTACAATATGAGGTAGTTTAGATTCGACTTCTTCCAGCTTTTCTTTGATAAAGCCGTCAACGTCCATGTAAATAATTTCGTGATCAGGAACTTCCTGCTTATCAACGGCTAAAATGTAGCAATCAAGGTACTTATCCATTTTTAAATTCTGCCGCAATATTTCAGCATAAATGGCAAATTGTAACGGATAATCGTATTTCTCAATGAACGTTTCGCGTTCTCTAGTCTCGTTATTCCAATACATTTCATGAATATTTTTTGTAGTCTTAATATCGGCAAAGTATCCTTTTTCGATATTTAGAATATCGACTTGAATTTTGAAAGGAACATTGGCAATCTCGCCTGTGAATATTTGTTCTTTCTGGCCTTCCCTCATTTGGGCCATTGCCAGATCGTTTTTAAAAACATTGATCATGGTATCGCCTACTGCATATTGTTTAAGTAATGTACCATCTTTTTTAAATAATTCAGGAGTATTAGCAATAAATTCTTGCAAATCACCGCTTGACCAACTATGCAAATAATTTCCTAATAGAAACGCCGGATTAACTTTGTCGGTCCATTCGCCCTCACGTTTGGCTACCTCTCTAGCTTCGCAACCACCAGCGTGGTATTTATCAAAGTTTTTAAAAGATGTTGAGCCTAAATACAATTTTTCTGCTTCGGGGCTAAAGTAGTTTTTTCTATTTAGTTCCATCCGGTTTTACCTCCGTTATTTCATCCTCAGAATATTGATGTGCTTTTCCCTCTTCCATTACCTTATGGTGCAAGTTTCCTAATGCATTTGAACAATCTTCGCATAAAGTAAGTTCACGTAGGGAGTTTTGCTACTCCGGCCTAAAAAGCTATAAATCAAACCAAAAGGCATCCATCTATTGCAATTATCACAACTAAAACGTTCGTGGGTTTGTCTACAAGTAATTATTCCGGGCATAATCATTTACTTTTCGCCGTCCTTAACATCAAACGGTGACGATTCTTTTTCTGTTACCTCGCGACATTCAGCGTCAATAACTTCCTCTTGCTTGTACAAAATATCAGGAACAGCATTTCGTTTAGCATTTTCTTCGTTTTTCTTAAAATCAGCATCGGCAGATTCTTCATAAGCCGTAGCTTGTTCGGCACTTTCGAAGTCTTTTTCAATCTTTTTAGTAAGCCGACGAAGCACTGTTTTTTTATAAGCCTCTTCAGGAGTTTTAGACCACATTAGACCGTTCTTCATCTTGCTGAAATTATTTCTAATACCCTCTATTTGCTCCGTACTCATGGTTTCGTACTCCATGCCACCATCTTGATACAGAACAATGGCAAAAGCCCCTATGATCGGATTATTAGAAAATGGTAATGGTTTAAAGTTAACTATCTGCTGACCTTCTTTAATTTCATCCTCGAAAAAATCTCCTTCACGAACCACCTTGGCGTAAATGTCTTTAATGGGCCGGATACTGTATTTTTTAGCCATTTTTGTTTCACCCTTATAGTCCGTTTGAAATTGGAGTGAAGAACCATAAGGGATGGCATAGCATTCTTTTTGAAAAAAATCTAGTCCAAGAAACGCGCCTTTAAGCAACGTTCTGGCTACTGAAATAGGTTGACATTTTTCAATGTCCTTAGTATCTTGCAATACCGTCATGCAGTTCTGTAAAAAGCGAGTTTGGTTAAAATCCTTTGGCATAGCTTCCTGCTTACTTGTGAGCAATGCCATCAAATTTTTATGAGTTTCTTGTAATACTAATTGTTTATCAGCCATTTTCATTTACCACCTTTTATAAATTTTTCTAGGTTATTAATGTCTACTAAATAAGCTTTAAGAGTAAACAATCCTGGTGCTTTACCGCCGATACGTTCGATACTTTCGCAATGTTCAATATTTGCTTTTGTACGGTCTTTCATTGCTTGAACATAAGCTAAAATTTGCAGATTGTTAGGCATTACTCATCATCCTCGCTTTGACAATCCTCACAATATCTTGGATATCCTACTGGTTCACCGATGAGAGTGCCGCATCGTTCGCATAACGTACCATCTAACATCATTTCTGCAATATCGCCCATTATAAGCACTCCTTAATTTCATAACTACCGCTATCGGTATCTTTTGTAATGTTTATAAAAACCTGTAAATCATTGTCTGCACACAACTTAATGATTTTTTCTTGCTCAGACTCGTTCAACTTTTCAAAACCATCCAAACACATCACTCTTAGTTCACCAATGCGCTGTAAAGCAATTTTGAAAGCGGCTTCTAATTTCTCACCATCGGATAATCCATCAAGCAAAGTACCGTTAATCCGAATCATTGAATTTTCATCAACTGAAATACCATCAATGGGTAATTTGTGCTGTTTCAGCAGTTCGGCAGGCTTATTTCTTGCTGTTTCAATAATATTTGTTAGACTATCGGCATACGCTTTCTTAGTGAACAACTTACCGTCCCGAATATCAAGCATCCGGTCCCACTCACGGAGATAGCTTTGCATATCAGCTACTTTATCAGCTTCGGCCTGTAATGGTTCAATATCGGTTACTTCATGCTGTTTCAAGTATTCAGCGGCCTTACCAACTCGCAATTTTTCTTTTTCAATTTCAGATTCAGCTGCGATATCTTCAGCCTTTAATTCTTGTTTTTCAAGGCCGGACAATGACAATATTTCCTGTTCTTTTGCAGATATTTTTTGATTTTGAATGTTGATAGTTTCTTTTTGCTCGGTTATTTCATTATTAATTTTTTGTACTAACAATTTGCCGCTATTTGCATACTTGGCTTTAACTGCGGCGATTTCTTCATTCATAGCTGCGGTTAATTTGTTTTGCTCAATCTCTAATTTGTCGGCAGAAGAATTAATAACATTATTTGCCTTTTCAATTTTACCTTTCGAAAGTTCAACAATATCTTTCAAATCCTGCCGCTGTTCGGTAAACTTGATCTTGATTTTAGACTTAGCACCTTCAGCCGCCGCTTTTATAGCCTCAGTTTTTTCTTCAATACTGACTTGCAACCGTTTTGCATCTTCAATATAATTATTGATCTTCTGTTTCTCAGCAACCTTATTGTAATAATCCTGGACCTTTAAAACTTTCCATTCCTCACCGTCATAATTAGGCGGTAACTCGGATTCAATGCCTTTTACTTGGCCTTCCAGCAACTTAATTTCACGGTTAACTTCTTCACGTTCTTTATACTTGGCAACCTCAATATCTTTCAGCACTTGCAATAAATGCTTTGATGTATTGATATTGCTTAAAACATCTTGACCAAACCAGCCGTTAATTTCTTCATCGGAATATTGCATCTTAATCATGCTTAAGATGATTGCAGTCTGTTTTGATGCATCAAGATTGATAAAGTCAAGTGGCCTAAATATATCGCCAGATATAAGTTTTCTTAACTCGGCCTCGGTTGACTTGATACCTTCGCCTTGTTGCCGCAATTTTAAGTAATCGGCTTTTGTATTACGAAGGCGGCGGTCAATTTCTAGGCCAGTATCGGTTTCAATAAACAAGGTAGCTTCATCATTGCCATGTTTGATAATTTCAGTCCGGCGCTTGTTGTTGCTTGCGGCGGTTTCAATTCCTTCCAATATTGAAGACTTGCCGGAACCTTTAGGCCCTTCAAAAACGTTTAAATTGCCAGGATTATAATTAAATTCATCAATACCTAAAAAATTATTAATTTTAATGGCTTTAATTTTCAATTTGCAATTGCTCCTCTCTCTTCGTAAATTTCCGTATAACATTCCAGACAAGTACCGTCTGCTAAATATCCGTTTGGTTGTCCACATTTCGGGCATGTGCAACACTCGCTAATCCATTCATGGGCCTGCTCACATATCATGACTAATCGGGCATCTGTGCGCCGAAACGACTTTACTTGACCGTGGCCTCCGCATTGTGGGCAGGTAATGCGTACTTGTGTAATCAACTTTTTGCCCATCATGACTCCTTTCATGAATAAAATAATCACCGATTGCATAACATAGAATGTGAATTTCCGGCTTAAAGTGCTATAATAAAAATGATGGTTTTACCTTTGAATCGTCTGTGTTGGTAGCACAGGTGATTCTTTTTTTGCGCTCAATTATCATTATCTCTTCCATCCTTCACAGCGAACATGCAAGCCCCTGCTTAAATCTCGCCTACGATTTATACGACTCGTAAAACAGGGTAACGGCTTTTTCGGTCTTGGTGGTAATGCCTCCAATTCCTGCGGTGTTGCAGGTCGTGTTATACATGGACTCAAATTTAACGCCGCCTTTCTATGGCTTTACAGCTAATGCCAAAACAAAAGAAGTTGCCGCCAACACAATCAGCAAGATATCTAATTCGTAGTGAGGCTGTTCTTTAAATTGCTCCTTCATGCTAAATCTAACGTTACGGACCTCATTCATTTCCATCTTTTCACCTCGCCAACTACCTGCGCCCCAAGGAATATTACAATGATAATCAAAAACACCACACCATACTTGCCTTGGTCTATCGCTTGCAATAAGGCTTGCATGCTATCAACTCCCTACACGCAGAATTTTGTTTGAACACCGCTTTGCACTTCGTGAGTTTTGCGTTTTTTCCCATTGCCGGCGGTGAGCTAGGATGACTAATGGAGGGCCATATTCCTGAAATACCTTGCCAATAACTTTCCATCGTTTGAATTTCAAGGCTTCAATGAAGCCGGTTTGCTTTAGCTTCATAGGGATTGCCTCCTTTCATAGGAAATTGTTTCCTTTTGTCGAATACATTTACTGCGCCCAAGCAGAAGGAGAAAATATGGAATCTGAAAAGTTAAATGAATTAGTTATTGGTGCAACAAAAGATATTGTCGTATCCTTAATTGAAAACAATAAAATAAACAAACAACCAAAAAGAACTGGAGTAGAAGGAGCTAAAGAATGTATTAATGAAGTAATGGAGGCTTACAGCGAGATATATCGCCGAATATATCTTTGCTGCAAAACTCAATCGTTCGAATCCATGACTGATAAAGAACGCTCTGAACGAATAGGCGAATTAGAGAATATACTTCACAAAAAATAATTTAAATTAACTTTTGTAATGCCTGGGCGTTTTTTCTTAGTTCTCTCAATAATTCTGGAGTATAATCGCCGCTAACCAGAAGGTTTTTAACAATTTCAAGATTCAATTTTGCGAAATCATAAATAAAATCATTTACTGCATTTTTGCCTTTCCTTTTCTGCTTGTCTTCCAGTAGAACCAAATATTCTATTTCTTCTTGACGTGACAATTTCATAATTTTTATCTCACCTCCTTTGCATAATTTCTAGTACATACGCATAAGCTATAATGTTTCGCCCTTTTGCGCTAATAAAAAATTAAGCATCTGCAATGGCTTTCAATAATGCTTGCCTTCCTGCTTCGTTATATCTAAAGCTTGGTATTTGTTTGGCACTACTTGCTGATTGGTCCAGAACTGTAATTCCGTATTGATCAATCTTTAAATTGTTTTTTGTAGCAATTCTTCCAACCATGTTAGGTGAAAGGCCATTCTCTTCAGCAATATCCGTTGCGCTGTAAAGCTTGTCCACTTTAGGCCGTGGTAAGAAGCCCTCGCCTGCGATACGCTCAACTGCATTAATAGTAAGAAGTTCACGTGATTCAGATGAAAGTGTTTTAGATTGTTTAGCGACTTCTAATAAAAATTCAGCATCCTTGCGTCTGGCATTGATTAAACGGGCCTCGGCATTTTTGGCTTTAGCTTGAAGAGATACAGTTTCAGGCGAAGCTATTTTTTTGTACCGTTTTTCAACTTCGATAAAATAGTTTCTGGCTTGTTTCCCTCTTTCCGTTCTAGATAACATACAAAGATGTTTTGAAAATTCAATAGTTAGTTTATAATCTTTGGTTTCATTACCGTTCGCCACAGTGGCGAACCCCCACCAGTCAACGCCTTTTTGATAAAATTCATTGTCTTCAATATTTGTTTTTGCCCACCTAGAATAATGAGATTTATCATTAGGACTTAAAAACTCATATAATTCCTTGGCAGTCGGTTTCCCTGATTCGTCAACCTTGATTAAATCGTTCATACTTTTGCTCCTTTCTGCTTGTCCACTTTTATTGCAGCCGAAATTAATCGGCTTGTTCAGCTTGATCCATTTGATTATTGATGCGTTCAATCGTTTTACGGATCATAATATCCCAGAAACAATTTGGTAGTTTATATCCTTTTGGTGGTTTAGATATAACTTTGTACGGTTGTTCTTTCTTTGGCATTTCCATCACCTCTGTAAAAGGTATGCCGGCAAGGCATGTACACTTTCGTGTAAATATCATTTTTATATTCTATATTTAATTGCTACCTTTTTAATCTTTTGCTTGAAATAACTGTTGTGATTTTATGTACTCATCAACAGCCAATGAAATAGCCGCGTTTGCAGATATGCCTAAATCGTTAGCTTTCCTTTCAATTCCTGCTTTTAATTTTTCATTTAAGCGTAAAGACATATTTATAATTTTTGGCTTTGAATTTATCAAAACTTTCGCCTCCTTTGATTTCAGTATGAACTTGGGGTCAACTTCATACTAATCTAATATCAACCACAAGTCAATATGAATTTGATACTTTTTTCAACATTTTTGTAATTTACTGTATTTTAATTACAAAAATGTAATAAATTATATTATTTTATATTGATTATAATTAAACGATATGATATTATAATCACATCAATATGATATTTGAGGAGAGTTAATAAAATGCCGAAAAACAACAGGGTAAAGAAAGAAGTAAAAGCATACAATTTAAGGCTAGAACCAGCCGAATATGAGAAGTTAAGACAGAACGCTAATGACAATGGCATACCAATGAATACATTAATTCAGGCTATTGTTGCTGAATATAATTCTAGAAACGAAAAACTAACTAACAAAGAACAATCAATTTTTGACAAAATAAAAAGCCTTCCGCTCGAAGAACGGAAAGCTATATTAGAAAAATTATCTAGAGGCGAGTAAAAAACATTTAATAAGCTCGTTTACCTCGTTATTATTTAATTCAGCAATATTAATTTTATGATTTATTGTTTCCCTTAACGAAATTAGTTTTGGCTTACTTTTTAGAATTCTAAAGATAAGTTCTTCTTTTGTGCTTATCATTTAATTATCAGCGTCCTTTTTCCGTATAGAACATATGTTCGTTATTCTTATCATACCACTTTCACAATTAACTATCAACTGTGAAAATTAGACTGTTATTTACATTTTTCGACATAAAAAATAGCACACCCCATCAAGGAGTACGCTAAGGATAAAAATATTCATAAGTCATATTATTGGCCTCCATCATTAAGTAATTCCTCAATGGCGATTCCAAGCAACTTTTCTAATCCTGCTTTTTGATTTTTGTTCAGTGAAGTTTTAACGCCGTTCTCTAAGTCACTAATAGCCGTGCGGGAAATGCCTATCCGTTTTGCTAATTCGGCTTGCGTCCAACCATTTTTTTTACGAAGTCTTTTAATTAATTCGGCAAGATAAATAAATAATCACCATTTTTTGAGCTACCTATCCTTCTGGACAAAATTAATAATTCCTGCAATTTATCGAGAATACTTTTAGACAAATAATTACAATATTCGACAAAAAATATTATAACATAATTTTATTAGGCATAAAAACCTTATATTCACCCCATTTTATTTGCTTTTTGGGCCTTAGCTATATACAGCTACGTACTGCTTTAGTTAGCTTACACGAGCTAATTAGCATGCTATAGTTTTTTTGGGGTGATATAATGGGAGAATTAAAATATAGGGCATATTTTACAACAACTATTCCTAAAGATATGATTGCGAAAATAAAATTATTATCCAAAGAAACAAGGATACCAATATCAAAGCTTGCAGAAGAAGCCTGGGGAGATTTACTAAAAAAGAATTATGTAAAAATAACACCTCCAGACTAAAGGAGATAAAATAGTATGAATAACATGTGTGCTTTATATCTACGCGTATCAACGGATAATCAAGCTGACCATGGTGTAAGTTTGCCTGCGCAAAAATCGCGTCTTATGGCCTATATCAAGGCTCAAGGGTGGGATTTATTTAAAGTATATATGGATGATGGGTATTCTGGCAAAGACCTTGATCGACCAGCAATGAAACAACTTCTTAAAGACGCAAAACAAAATAAGTTCGGTCATGTAGCAGTCATTAAATTAGATCGGCTCTCTCGCAGTCAAAAAGATGCATTATATCTGATTGAAGATATATTTAATGCTAGAGACATAGCCTTTCACTCAATCAGTGAATCATTTGATACGTCTACTCCTTTTGGCAAGGCTTCATTAGGAATGCTGTCGGTATTTGCTCAACTCGAAAGAGAAATGATTGTTGATCGTATATTAGTAGCAAAAAAAGAATGTGCGAAGCAAGGGCGTTATTTAGGCGGTTTTATTCCATATGGGTATCTTTATAACGATTCTTTAAAAAAGTACGTTATAGAGCCAATTGCGGCGCATACAGTGCGTTCTATGTTTGACATGTATCTTACAGGTCAATATAGTTTTGGTGCTGTAGCCGAAAAGCTTACTGAGCAAAAGATTCCGACTCCACGCGATGGAAAGTATTGGGACAAAACAACGATTAAACAAATGTTAAGGAATCCGGCATATATAGGAAAACTTAGGCACAGAGGGCAAATTTATGATGGCAGACATGACCCTATAATATCTGAAGAGCAATTTGCTACTGTAAATGAAATGATCAAAAACCGATATGTACAGCCTCGCGCTAAAGAGGATGATAATCTTTTGACCGGCTTTATATACTGTGGTGAATGCGGTGCAAGGATGAGATATAAAAATCATAATTGGAACACCTCAAAGAAAAAATATAATCAGCAATATTACATTTGCTATACTCAGTACGGTTATAAGCACATGAGTACAGCAGATAGCTGCGATTGTGGATTTAAAAAGGTTTTAAAAGTAAATCAAGCCGTTATTGAGTATTTATTTTCACTAGCTGAAAACCCTGTTGAGATAGAAAATAAAATAAAAGAAATCAATTCTGAAATTGACGATCCTCAGGATGACAATGAAATGCTTAGAGAAGAATTAGCCAGCATAAACAAAAAAATTGATCGTTGGTATGTTGCTTATGAGAATGGTGATATAGACAGCGAGCAACTTTCAGGCCGGATTCATAAACTACGAAATCGACAGGCTGAATTAGAAACACAAATATCTATTGTTGAAGAGGCCAAATCTATAAAGAAGCAAAGAATTATTTCAGCACAAGCAATTAAAGAACAGCTTCCTGAACTATCAAAATCATGGAGCATTATAACGCCAGCGGAACGACGCGCATTGTTGTCTAGAATAATCCGCAAAGTTAAGGTTTATAAGGATAATAACATCGAAATTGAACTACGTTTTTAGTGTACCCAAATAGTAGATAGTGCTTTTGCCCTCTCGATGGGACTCGCCTCAGGCTATCCCATGGATGCCGTCATCACTTGCAAGTTCAGGAAAAATAAGCTTTGCAGTGCTGTAGAAGCAGAACGGTTATTATCTTTTACAAACACAGCAGACCCGTTATTTATGTTTGGCGCTGTCGCCGTTGGCATGTTCGCCATGCCAGAAATCGGTGCCATTCTTGCAGCAGCCCATTACTTATCAAGTTTTCTTGTGGGTATTATTTTTCGATTTTATGGTCGTGACCGTGATGAGCCACCGCCACCGCCACTAAAAAATAATCATTCGATTATTGTCCGCGCTTTTCAGGCTCTCGCCGCCGCTAAGCGCGCTGATCATCGTGATTTTAGCCAATTACTTGGTGATTCCGTCAAAACATCCATGAATACAATCTTCTTAATTGGCGGTTTTATTATGATCTTTTCCGTCTTTCTCCGCATTATAGCCAGTGTCGGATTGACAAATTATTTAAACATTTTTTTTGCGTATGGACTGGAACTCATCGGCTACCATGCCAGTTTGTCACAATCTCTTGTAAGCGGTCTATTTGAAATTGATTTGGGCGCACTCGTAGCCAGCCAAACAGATGCTCCACTCAGTGAAAAAGTGGCCATAACAAGTGCGATTATTGCTTGGAGCGGCTTATCTGTGCACGGTCAAGTAGCAAGCATCGTCATCGAATCAGGTATTCGCATGACGCCCTATGTTATTGGACGCTGCATCCATGCCGTTCTCGCTGCTATCATTAGTATCATTCTCATGAAATCACAGATCGTCACCTCCTTGTTTGTCATGCCTGTCACACAATCTTCCTACGGACAATCCGGCCTTTGGCTAGCACAACTAGAACAAACAAGCTATCTGCTATTCCTCTTCATAAGCATTCTACTTTGTCTATCCTTCAGTTTTCAATTAATAAAACAATTTGGAAAATGCATAAAAAAATAGGAGCCTAGGCTCCTATTTTTGCTGCTTATGTTCTTGGTTATTCTTATCAACCTGCAGTGACTGGTGAGACTTTTTGACGGCATCCATCAAAAAACTCAGATTAGACTCAATGTGCTTAAACATATCGTCAGCATAACGAATAGAACTACTACGCAATTCATCAGCAGAATGACGCGCCTGAAGCATAAGTTCATTAGCCTGTTCCTCAGCCTGTTTGGTTATCATATGCTCATCCGTTAATTTCGCTACATATGTTTTTGCTTGTTCAATCATATTTTGTGCTTCCCGCTGCGCATCATCTAATATACGCTGACGATCCGCAAGGATGCGTTTCGCATCAGCTAATTCACTCGGTATAGAATCACGTAAATCATCCATAATACCTGCCAAATCGTCTTCCTCAAGTACCCGCTTATTTGTAAAAGGTACCCGCGGTGAATCTAAAAGAATTCCTTCCATTGCTGTTAAAATCTCTTCTACCTTCATACTATCTCTCCCTACTGATTTTACCTTTCCGTCCGAATCCGCTGAATAATGCTAGGCTCAATACAGGCTGGAACTAATCCTGTAATAGGTCCATCAAACCGCGCCAACTCTTTAATCCCGCTTGAACTAACAAAGGAGTAGTCACTGCTTGTCATCATAAACACCGTTTCAAGCTCGGGTTCAATTTTTTTTATCAATAAAGCTCGTTGAAATTCATATTCAAAATCACTCAGCGCACGCAAGCCCCGTACAATCACCGTAGCATTTTGCTTTTTCACATAATCAGTTAATAGTCCGGAAAATCCATCTACACGGACATTATCGATATGAGAAGTTGCTAAGCGAAGTAAATCTACCCTTTCCTCCATGGTAAATAACGGTTTTTTTCCTGGATTATGAAACACGGCCACTATCAATTGATCGAACATCTTACTTGCACGCTCGAAAATATCGACATGACCATTCGTGACTGGATCAAAACTCCCTGCACAGACACCAATTCGCACAATTTACCCTCTCCTACTCTGAAATTGATTTCCTTGTTACAAAGCCAATTCGCGTTTCACCAAATTTTTCAGTACGTTGAACTTGGAGATTTCCCAGATCATTCGGCAAAAATTCATGACACGAGTACTCAATAATTAAAATACCCGTGGGAGATAAAATTTCATCGGAATCATCTAAAAATCTTAAAACTTTCCCCACAAGTCCTCGATTATAAGGAGGGTCACAAAAAATTAAATCAAATTGCTGCTGATTTTTTTTTAACAAACCCAGCCCCACTAAGGCATCTATTTTCCGTACTTCACAATAGCCTTCTAAATGAGTGTGCACCATATTTTCTTTTACGACAGACAAACTTTTCCAAGAAGCATCAAAAAAAACTACCCTAGCCGCACCTCGGCTAACAGCCTCTAAACCTAAATTTCCTGTGCCTGCAAACAAATCCAATACAGCAGCATCCGCCACGGAGTTACGTAAAATATTAAAAATTGTTTCCTTGACACGATCCGATGTTGGTCGCACATCTAATCCTTTCGGCGCTTTTAGGAGAAACCCTCTGGCCAAACCTGCAATAATTCGCATAATTTTCCTCTTATTATCATTATTTTAACATATTCGTCAAAAAAAGCAGTACAGGCTCTGAAAAAATATTTACATGATACTCGCTCTGCCTAATCATTGACCTTATACCTTTTATAATTGTAAAATATATAGTAACAATCTGCAACTAACTTCCCTGAGGTGAATTATGAAGCAACGTATCCGATTATTTATCATAGCTATCGTACTCATTTTTCTCTATCTCTTTTTTAAACCTATGCAAGCTCCGCCTACTGTGATTAGCTCCGAGCCGCCACTACAATCACCATGGCTAACGATTCTTGTCATGCCCCTTGACAGCCGCCCTCCCTGCACGCAATTTGTTAAAGAATTGGGACGTATTGCTCACATTCAAGTCCTTTTACCCCCTGAAGAACTATTAGACCATTTCCGTAATCCTTCTGACAAGCAGGCCCTTCGTCTATGGCTCAAAGAAAACATTTCCCAAGCCAATGCTGCCATCATCTCGGTAGATATGCTGATTCACGGTGGCTTATTGTCCTCACGTCTTGCTCAAGGTACATCACAAGATATCCAGGAAACGCTCGACCTTTTACAAAAGATTCATACTGAGAATCCCCATGTTCCACTTTACGCCTTTAATATTATCCCACGATTACTCATTGCTGACAGCAGTCCTAATGCCATTTACAGAAAAGATTTGTTAGAATATTCCATTTTAAAAAACGAAGTAGCAGTCTTTGAAAATCCTCTGGATTATAAAAAAATCCTTGATATTCGTTCCCGCGTACCTAATGATGTCATTGAAGAATATGAAGCCCTATATGAGCAAAGTCTGGATATCAGTAAAAGACTGATAAAGTTAACAGAACAAGGCACCTTAACTAATTTAATCATCGGACAAGACGACGGCCATTCATTTGGTATACCTAATCTCATTAAGGAAAAATTGCAACACCTCGTAAATCAAAAAGCTGCCTTGGAAAGTCGCGTCATTATCACACGCGGCGCTGATGAAATTGCCCTCAATCTCTTATCGCGTATTGCAACAAGTGCAACTAATCGGCCCCCTTGCGTATATGTTACCTATTCTAACGATGCAGCACCTGCTGTTATTATGCCTTATATGGCTCAATCTGTGCGCACTACTGTCAACGAAAAAATCGCCATGATTGGGGGACAAGAAGTATCATCCCCAGATGAGGCCAATTTCATCTTATATGTACATATTGGTAACAAATACACTACTGAACAAAGCTTAACAAAAGCAGCCCTCGAAGTCAAAGATTTTATGTTGCGTGGCTATGCCGTAGCCATAGTCGATCTATCCGAGAATTTTCTTGCTGAACAAAGTTTATTGCCAACACTTATTCAAGAAAAAGTGCCTATCCATGAACTTGCCGCCTATTCCGGTTGGAATACAACAAGCAATTCCATCGGTACGGCTGTCACACAAGGAATGTTTGCAACAAGTGGGTTTGAACCACCGGATCAGATCAAACAACACGATGAAGCCCAACTAAATTTTTTATTCAGTCGTTTTTTAGATGACTACTACTATCAAAAAGAGATTCAGCCGTGGATTAATCGGCGTGTAGAAAATATGAATGCCAATCCCTACAATCTTCCTGCTTCCCATTACCAAGAAACGGCCGATATTATTCAACTCTTTTTAACAACAAAAAGCAAGACCCTCTTTCAGCAAACTATGAAAAACCAGACCATAAACCTTACAGATCCCTTGGGTACACGCACTTATAAAATCAATTCTTTTGCAGTAAATAGTTCTCTTCCTTGGGAACGCACTTTCGAAATTAAAGTTCAACCTGTCTTTTCTCTCATGGAATGAATACCCTTTTATCATCATTTATGTTGACAAGAAAAAGAGAAAGCAGTATACTAAAATACGTTGCGGGGCGTAGCGCAGTTTGGTAGCGCGTACGGTTCGGGACCGTAAGGCCGCAGGTTCGAATCCTGTCGCCCCGACCAAAGACCAAAACAAAAAAAGTTCTAAGCTTTAGCTTAGAACTTTTTTTATTTTGGTCTTTAAAACTTTCACTGTCCTCCTGTTCCAAGTTAATATCACAAATCCCGTGTTTGATAACCTTCTAACTTCTCTTTTCTCTGCATAAAAATGATCAGGGAAAGGAGAGACTGCACCTTGAAAGTGATTTTTCTTTCAAAAAAAAACTTATTTCTGGCCTTTATCCCCCTATTTTTACTGACATTCCTTGTATCAAATTCCATGAATGACGACACGTTGTCAGGAAAAGTTATCATCGTAGATGCTGGACACGGCGGTGTTGATTCGGGGGCAAATCGACCCGGTATCTTGGAAAAGGATATAAATTTAGCTGTTGCCATCTTAGTTAAAAACAATCTAGAACATCATCAGGCCAAAGTTATTCTATCGCGTACCGTCGATAGTGACCTTAGTGATGATTGCGATAACCAGCTAATCCAAGGACGGTGGCGGCGCGATTTAGCCGCACGCGTCGAACTTGTGGAAGAACATCAGGCTGATCTTTTTATTAGCATTCACGCTAATGTCAGTCCATCGCCTAAAAGCCAGGGAGCTGAGGTATTTTATGCAGCCCAATCGTCGCAAAGCAAATTGCTTGCAGACCAGTTACAAAAAGCCCTCAATGCATTAAAAAAAGCAACGAGAAAAGCCACTAAAGCCGATTATTTTGTATTACGTCGAAACACGGTGCCTACCGCTCTGATTGAATTAGGCTATCTGACCAATCCCAAAGAAAAAGAATTACTTCTTGACCCGCATTATCAATATGAACTATCTGATGCCATCGTACAAGGCATTTTAAACTACTATATGAATAATCCATCGTAACAAAAAAAGAGCTTGCACAGAGTGTGAGCTCTTTTTTTAGCCTCTCAATTAATTTTAGCCTCTTTATGACTAGCAATAATAGCATCGGCTACTTTTTCCGGAACTTCTTCATAGCGAACAAATTTTTGTATAAAACTCCCCCAACCTTGCGATAGAGAACGCAAATCAACGGGAAAATGGAATAATTCAGCTAAAGGAACATGAGCTGCCACTTTGCCCCAACCTTTTTCAGTTGGTGCCATACCCAAAATTCTACCTCGTTTACTATTTAAAGTGCTCACAACATCCCCCATAAGAGATTCAGGAACTTTTACCTCAACCTTATAGATTGGTTCCAGCAAAATCGGATTAGCCTGCATAACACCTTTTCTCAACGCTATACTGCTGGCCGTCTTAAACGCCATTTCAGAAGAATCAACGGCATGATAAGAACCATCTGTTAAAGTAACTTTTACATCAACAAGAGGGTACCCTGCTAAAACGCCTGTTTGCAAGGCTTCACGGACACCTTTCTCAACAGCTGGAATATACTGTTTAGGAACAGCCCCCCCAAAAATGGCATCAACGAATTCAAATTTTTCACCCGCTGGCAAGGGATCAATTTGTAGCCACACATGGCCATACTGACCATGACCGCCACTTTGTTTCTTATGTTTTCCTTCTACCTTCACTTGACTACGAATGGTCTCACGATAAGGAACCTTAGGTAACTCTAATGTCGCCGCAACACCAAATTTACGCTGCATTTTTTCCATCATAATATCTAGATGAATTTCACCTAATCCACGAACAATGAGCTGATGATTTTCCGTATCTTTTACCATCTGGAAAGTTGGATCTTCATCTTGCAGGCGTAATAACGCATTATTGACTTTGTCTTCTTCGCCTTTTTTAATATCCAAACGCATGGCATACATCGGCACAGGATAGTCAAGAGAAGGATACACAATAGGCCGTTCTTTATCACAAAGCGTATCTCCTGTACTAGCTTCTGCCATTTTCGAAATAACGGCAATATCACCTGCTATGACACTTGACAAAGAACTTTGCTGCTTGCCGCGCAATGAAAAGACATGTCCAACCTTTTCCACTTTGTTTTTAGTCGCATTAAGCACGGCGGCATCTTGTTTTAAATTCCCTGAAAAAACACGTACATAACTCAAGCGCCCCACAAAAGGATCCGCTGTAGTCTTAAAAATGAACGCCGAGAAGGGATCGCTGACTTTCCGCATAAGATCGACCGCTTTATCTAAAGAGGTCCCCTTCACAGCTTGCTCATCAGGTGAAGGAAAATAGGATACTAAAGCATCTAGCAATTCGCGTGTCCCCATATTCCAGAGAGCCGATCCACATAGGATCGGGCTAATTTGTGCAGTTACTACGCCTTGAGAAATCGTACGCTTAATTTCCTCCTCAGTAACTGTTTCCCCTTCCAAGTATTTTGCAAGTAAATAATCATCATTTTCAATGACCGATTCAATCATCATCTGACGATAAAACTCCATTTGTTCTAAAATTTCTGCTGGAATAGGCACTTCTTCCACTTTTTTACCCAAACTTTTTTTATCATAAATATAAGCTTTTTGCTCAACTAAATCTACGATCCCCCGAAATTCTTCAGCTTGCCCAATAGGTATCTGCAATGGCACAGCCGAATTCCCAAATTTTTCGCGACAAGCATCAACGACAGTAAAAAAATCCGCATTCTCACGATCTAATTTATTAATAAATAGCAGATGCGGCATAACTAAGTTCTGAATCAACTCCCAAGACTTTTCCGTTTCTACTTCAATACCTGATGAAGCACAAATCGTTAAAACGGCAGAGTCAGCAGCACGCAAAGCCCCTTGTACTTCGCCAATGAAATCAGCATAACCTGGTGTATCAAGCAAATTCACCTTATGCTCTAGCCACTCACAGAATGCTATCCCTGTACTAATCGTAATTTTTCGTTTTAATTCTTCCGGTTCAAAATCAGTCGTTGTTGTTCCATCATCCACTCTGCCTAAACGATTTACTGTTCCCGACTGATACAAACAAGCTTCAACCAATGATGTTTTCCCTGCCCCACTATGAGATACAATGCCAACATTTCTCAGAAAGCCACTTTTGTACTCCTTCATCTGACAGTCCTCCTCCATAGGTATGAATACTTCATAGCAATTACAATGACTTTATTTGTAAATCAATTCTATGTATATTAGACTTTTCCCTTTATTTTGATTATTTTTTAAATTAAAAATAAGACCATCACAAGACGGTCTTATTCATAAAGGTTATTAAGTTTTCGAATGAAAAAGATGGAAAAATTTACGCAAAGCTTTCGGCACAGTCATGACATAGACCCTAAGTTTCAAGACAATCTCCCCCTTAGCAGTCGCTCTTAATCATTCTATGTTGTTCAGGGGGATTTTGTGCCTTTTGTTTATCCTTCTTGAAAATTTTCCATTCTACTTAGTACAAAACATAAATCAGATAAACGGTTTAAAAATACTAGCAACGATTCGTCCACAACTTCTTCGTGTGATAAACGCAGTACCTGCCGTTCTGCACGTCGCGTTACCGTCCGGGCTTGATCCAAACAGGCTGATCCAATGGAATCACCTGGAATGAGAAACGCTGTTAGCGGCGGCAGTTTAGCATCAATATCATCGATTGTCTTTTCTAACAATTTAATGTGCTCATTCGTAATATAATGACATTCACCTAAGCTCGCTAGTTGTGCCATAACAGACATGAGCAGCTTTTGCACATCATAAATAGTGCTTACGACAGAAGAATTTTGGCATTGACTACGCGCCAAACCCAAAACAGATGTAATTTCATCTACTGTGCCATAGGCTTCTACGCGCAAGCTATCTTTCGCAATTCTCTCACCTGTATAAAGCCCCGTTGTACCTTTATCACCTGTCTTCGTATAGACCTTCATTCAACTTTCTCCCCCTGTCACCCGAATTTCTCCTGATCCGTAAAATAAATGCCTATTTCACGTTCGGCGCTTGCCACACTATCAGAACCGTGAATGATATTATGCGCAATATTTGTAGCAAAATCACCGCGAATCGTTCCTGGTGCACTTTCAACAGGATTTGTCGTTCCCATCATAGACCGGACAACCTTCACAGCCTCATTCCCCTCAACAATCATAGCTACAACTGGACCAGACGTAATAAAAGCAACAAGATCATCAAAAAAGCTCTTGCCTTCATGTTCTGCATAATGCGCCTGAGCCTGTTTGGCACTTAGAACAAGCATTTTCAGTGCTTTAATCTTAAGACCGCGTCTTTCGATACGACCAATAATTTCCCCAATTAGATGCCGTTCAACTCCATCAGGTTTCACAAGCACCAATGTTTTTTCCATCGTACTCATCCTTTACGTTATGACATTTTTTAAACTTTTGAGGCTAATAGGATTTAAATATAGTTTGAGCCTGAAATAATCGAAGAATACATCTACTATACTATTTCATATGGCGTGCCTGTTCTTCCAGGCGGGCAATACGCTGCTTTGTGGACGGATGGGTACTAAACAAATTCATCATAAAACCACGAGTTCCACTCAAAGGATTAATAATAAACATATGAGAAGTGGCAGGCGTTGCTTCAGGTAGGACACTTTGATGCGCAAAATACTCGATTTTTTCCAGTGCTTTAGCAAGTTCCAAGGGGTTACCTGAAATTGTCCCACCCGTTTCGTCAGCAAGATACTCGCGTGAGCGTGAAATACCCAGTTGAATCAGCGTAGCTGCCAATGGGGCCAGGACAATTAAAAACACAAACTCCACAATACCGGAAATTCCATTGTTATCATCATCACTGCGGCCAAATCCAAACATAGCCGTCCATTGTGCAATATTGGCAATCATCGTAATGACGCCTGCTACTGACGCAACGATCGTGCTAATAAGTGTATCACGATGCTTTACATGAGCCAATTCATGCGCTAATACCCCTTCAAGTTCACTCAAACTCAAAGCACGCATAATTCCTGTTGTAACAGCAACAGCTGAATGCTCCGGATCACGGCCTGTTGCAAATGCATTAGGAACGTCGGTATCCATAATATATACCTTCGGCATAGGCAAATTTGCTTTTTGCGCCAAACCAGCAACAATACGAATTAAATCCGCCGCATCATTCACTGTCACTTCACGAGCACCATACATGCTAAGAACAATCTTATCACTATACCAATAGCTGGCAAAATTCATTAACATCGATATGACAAACATCATCGTCATGCCTGATCGCCCACCAAACAGGGACCCGACGGCCATTAACAACCCCGTAAGCGTGGCAAGTAAAACTACAGTTTTGAGATTATTCATGGTTGATTTTCCTCCAATATTTTTAAATGATTGAATACAATGAAACAGCATATAAAAATCAAAAAAACAATTTTATCTAACAATCATTATATACTGAAATCAGAGGGAAAACAACTGACCTTTTAAGGTTCTACAACTGCTTTAAACGTTCTTGAATAGCTTCAAGCATATGCATACTGTTTTCTTTCACTTTTCGTTTCAGTAAGGGATGTAACAGCCCGGCAATCATGGGAATACCAAATTCAAAATCAACGGTCAGCTTGATTTCTGTCCCTTGTTCTGCAGGCGTTAAAATCCATTCGCCTTCAAATTTTTTGAGATCGCCATCAATCTGGCTGTAGGAAATATGATAACGCTCATCATCAAAAACATCGCGTTCCGTCCATTTTATCATTCTTCCATCTACTTTAGAAATCCAATGAGTAATTGTCGTCTGTCCTTGGCGTTCAAGCACCGTTACGCTAACAAGATCCTGCATAAAGTCTGGATATTTCTCCATGGCTTTTAAAATCGGATAAACTTCAGCACAAGAACCAGCAACTTGTGTACTTACTTCCACATAAGGCATATCATTTCACTCCCTTATAAATCTTCGATCATACTTTGCGCTTCAGCCACTGAAGTTGTTAATGCAGCCATGACTTGTTCGAGTTGATCTGCCTGAATAATAAGAGGCGGTTCCATGCGCAGAACCTTCGGATTATTCAACGTATAAGCGGCAAGAATTCCTTGTTCAATGAGCTTCGCCATGACAAAACCGCCAACACCTTCTTTGGTAAATTCAATGCCAATCATCAGGCCCTTGCCACGCACTTCGCGAATGACTTCAGGATAAGCTTGAGCTAAAAAACGAAGCTTTCCTAATAGTTTTTCCCCTTTAACTGAACTTTGTTCGACAAGTCCTTCCTCTTCAACTACCTTAATCGCCGCCACAGCTGCAGCAGTAGCAAGGGGATTGCCTCCAAATGTTGAGGTATGTAAAAAGGGACTTTCAATATAAGGTTCCCACACCTTGGCTGTAGCTGTAAAGGCCCCGATAGGCATGACACCGCCACCAAGAGCCTTTGCTGTTGTTATAATGTCCGGAACAACACCATAATGATCGACAGCGAACATGGCACCCGTCCGCCCAAACCCTGTTTGTACTTCATCACAAATGAAGAGGGCGCCTACTTGATCACACAGGGCTCGAACGGCAGGCAAATAATCATCAGGTGGAACAATAATCCCCCCTTCGCCTTGGAGAGGTTCTAAGATAACAGCCGCTGTTTTCTCATCTAAAACGTTACGCAGCTCGCTTATATCACCAAACGGAACATGAATAAAGTCTTGCAAAAGGGGTAAAAAAGGATTGCGAAATAAATCCCTACCTGTAGCACTTAAAGCCCCCATACTTTTACCATGAAATGAATTCTTCGCTGCAATAATTTTTTTTCGACCTGTTGCAATGCGTGCCAATTTCAACGCACCTTCAACTGCCTCTGCACCACTATTAACAAAAAAAGAATACTGTAAATTTCCTGGCGTGACCCGTGCCAAAGCAGCAGCAGCATCAGACAAGGGTTTGCTAAAAAACACTTTACTTGATAAGGGCATCAATTCAAGTTGCTCTTTCACAGCTTGGATCACAGCAGGATGACGATGCCCCAAACTAAACACGCCATAACCACCTAAGCAATCAATATATTCTTTCCCACTGTTATCCGTAATAACGCTGCCTGAGGCCGTCCATTCCAGTGTTGATAGTCCCATAAGACGAAATAATCTCACTAATGCAGGATTAATAAACTGTTCATAATTTGAAATTGTCTCATCAACACACTCCGTTTCCAATGTCTATCCCTCCTTGAATGCGCTCGAATGGCTTACATATATTTCTATTTACTACTGACAGGGACCAAAATCCTGCCTTATACATTAGATTTTCTTTACCATAGAAAGAAAGCACGGCTTTTTGCTATTTTAGTCAGCAAAAAGCCGTGCTTTTTATTATATTTTTAATCGTACGCTATGTTTCTATTCTAGCTGTAAACCCTTTGTTTCCGGGACTAAGAAAAACACATTCACAGCTGCAGCAAGATAAATAAATGCTAGAACAATAAGAGCACCATTTAAAGTGTATCGTTCTGCCAACATACCAATTATGACCGGTGCCAATCCACCAACAGCCCGTCCTGAATTAAAGATAAAATTTTGGGCCGTTGACCGCGCGTCAGTTGTATAATTTTCCGAAAGCAACGCCCCGTAGCCTGCCATCATACCATTGCAAAAAAAGCCAAGAATGGCTCCACCAATTAATAGCGCAATGGGATCATCTAAATTGGAATAAAACCAAACAGCTGCTGCTGAACAAATATAAAAAGTAATATAAGCAGGTCTTCTTCCGACACGATCTGCAAAATAGCCAAACAAATAAATACCAATAACCATACCAATAACAGTGGCAACCATCCAGGTTGTCGTTTTGTTTAATGTTAAGTTATGTTTCTTCATTAATAAGGTCGGTAACCAAATCATAATGCCGTAGTAACCAAAGTTCTGGACACTTGTCATTACAGTCAAAGCAAAAGTAATAATCATTTTTTTCTTTCCTGTAAAGAGTTGCTTTAAAGGAAATTTATTCGTTGTATTCCAAAATTCTCGTTCATCTGCCGTAAGAGCTTGACCTGTGGCAATTTTTTCATGAATGCTTTGCTTCATAAACTTGCGATTAATCCAAATATCCGGTTCAGCCAATCCCTTCCGGAACCAAGCCGCAAATAGTGCTGGGAATACGCCAACAGCAAACAAACCACGCCAACCAAAATAAGGTACAACAGCAGCGGCCATAAGCGCAGCAAGAACCGCGCCGAGTTGCCAACCAATGGCGACTCCAGCCGAAGCCCTCGCTCTTTTATTGGATGGCCACGTTTCCGCTACAAGTGTCATGCCAATACCATATTCGCCACCTAAACCTAAACCAGCTAAGAACCGAAAAATGTTCAATTCCTGTAGTGATGTGGCAATGGCACATAATCCTGTAAAGAGAGAAAAAATGAGAATCGTTAAGGTAAAGACCTTCACGCGGCCTTTATAGTCAGCCATAATGCCGAATATATAGCCGCCAATAACAGCACCAACTAACGTATAAGTAGCAATAAGTCCACCTTCTGTCATGGAAATACCGAACTCACTCAGAATGGCTGTCATAACGAAAGACAAAATAAGCATGTCCAATCCATCCATTGCATAACCAGCTACGGAAGCATACAAAATGGTCATTCGGCGTTTCCATGTTGCCGGATCGTCTCCTGAAAATAGGTTCTGTCTGTCTGGTACATCAATCATTGACTTCTCCTCCTGCTAATATAAATAAGATAACGATTCAAGGCCGCTATATACCTTTCTACCGCCAACAAAAGTAAACCTCACATCGCCTTGCACCCTAGTACCATGATAAGGCGTATTCCGTCCTTTCGATAGAAAACGTGAGCTGTCAATTTTCCACTTCACACGAGGATCAATAACGCAAATATCTGCCTCAGATCCGACAGTCAAGGTACCCCCTGGAAGTCCAAAAATTTTAGCCGGCAAATAACTCATGCGTTTGATGAGCCAAGCTGGTGATAACCCCCTACCATGAACAAGTTTCGTCAATAAGACAGGCAAGGCTGTTTCCAAACCAACAATACCGTTAGCAGCCAAATCAAATGGTACATTCTTATCATCCAGTGCATGGGGGGCATGATCGGTCGCAATGAAATCAATCGTTCCATCATTAAGTCCTTGGATTAACGCTTCCTGGTCTAGGATCGTCCGCAACGGGGGTGCCATTTTGGCATTTGTTCCATAACATGAGATCTCATCTACTGACAAGGTTAAATGATGCGGACAAACTTCAGCAGTCACACAAAGTCCCGCTTTTTTCGCCCTACGAATCAGTTCGACGCTTTTCGCCGTACTTAAGTGTTGAAAATGCAATTTGCCTCCAGTAGCGCGTAATATTTCAAGATCACGGGCAATGGCGGCCGTTTCATTAACAGGTTCATAGGCCGTCGGCCAATAGAGCTTCAAAGAGGTGTCTTCCTCATGCAACATAACCACTGCATCCAGCTTATTCGCTAAATGCAATGCTTGATATAAAACAGAAGCACGTTCAATGTACTGTCCATCATCAGTAAAAATTTTAACTCCTGCAGCAACAAGTGAAGCCATATCACTCAAATCGCGGCCTTTTAAATCTTTTGTCACACTTGCTGCTTGAATGACACGAATTACTGCCTTTTTTTCAATTAGCTTTTGTATCTTATAGTACGTATTCAGATTATCTGGAACAGGGTTGACATTTGCCATGGCCACAATTGTGGTAAATCCACCACGTGCAGCCGCTTTCGTACCTGATTCCATCGTCTCTTTATGTTCAAAACCAGGATCACGCAAATGACAATGCACATCAATGAGTCCAGGAACAACCCATAACTCCCTGCAATCCACAACTTGCGCCCGACTATCAGTCAAACCCGCTCCAATTGCAATTATTTTACCATCTGAAATCAAGACATCCGCCTGTTCATCCCTATTTTGTGCCGGATCAATGACTCTACCCTTTTTCAGCAGCCAAGATGAGGCCCCGATTTTGCCAAATTCTTTGATCAATTTTCATCACCTCCCTGATCACGACTAATTTACATAAAAACGATCATTTCTTTTCAATATACTGTTTCATATCCTGTAATATTTCTGTTGTTACTGTACAAGGATCAGAAGCTGATACAATGGGCCGACCCACGACTAAATAGTTTGCTCCCACCTTGAGTGCCTGTGCAGGTGTCGCCGTTCTCATCTGATCGGCATTTTGTTCAGGAGACAATCGAATACCTGGTGTAACAATTAAAAAATCAGGTCCACATAAGGCACGAATGGCTGCAGCTTCACGTGGAGATGACACAACACCATCCAAGCCCTCCTCCTTACACATAACTGACATACGTAAGACAGATTCGCGAATTGGGCTTTGATGACCAATTTCCATCCAATCACGCTCACCAATACTCGTGAGTACTGTAATTGCTAGTAATTTGGGCCGCGGCCGCTTGGACAGAGCCTCCCACTCATTTACGGCTTTAATCGATGCTTCAAGCATCTTTGACCCGCCAGCAGCATGTAAAGTAAGAAAGGCCGGTGAAAACTGGCACAGCGTGGTAACAGTATTGGCAACAGTCGTAGGAATATCATGCAATTTAAAATCCATAAAGATTTTTTTACCACGTCCGGCAAGTTGTGCCAACAAAATATGTCCCATACCATAGAAAGCTTCCATACTCACTTGATAACACTCTACAAGATCTCCCAAAGTATCTACCATATTCATGGCACGCTCTAATGTGGGAAGATCTAATGCAACAATCAGTTGATCTTTTGCGGTTTGCATTCTTTCCCATCCTTTCGATAAATATATTGCCCAGACACAAAGTAATACTCATTCCTTTAAAGTTTGGCTTATTTCACTAACGGTACAAAGTTCCATTTTTACGTAAAAATATAAGCAAAATCACTTACTGCCCAAGCATCAAGATGCCTTTGACAACTTATAAGCGACTTTGCCTTAAATTAAACTTTTTATAAAGTGTAACTCTTATCAAATCACATTGTCAATATTTTTTACAAATCATGAACAGCGAAACAATTATCAATAAGCTTTCAACTTGTAACAAAACCTAAGACTTAAATTTCGCTACGGCTTCTTGCAAATTACTAGCCAGTTGCGCTAAGCTGTGACTTGAGGATGCGATTTCCTGCATGGATGCTGATTGTTCTTCTGTTGCAGCTGAAACGGTCTGCGCTTCGACAGAAGCTTGCTTACCAATAGTATCAATTTCATGAATAGATTCAACTAAATGATGACTGCCTACAGCCATCTGAGTAATGGACTCGGAAATCCCCTGGATTTGACTGGAAAGCTGAATAATAGAGCTCACAATTTTATTAAATGTCTCACCAGCCAAATTGACAACATGCACCCCTGTTTGAACATTGTTTGTTCCCAATTCTGTTGCAGCAATGGCCTGATCCATATTGACCTGATTCCGCTTAATGAGTTCGCCAATCTGCTGCGCAGCTTCATTGGATTCTTCAGCTAACTTTCGCACTTCTTCCGCAACAACAGCAAATCCGCGTCCCTGTTCTCCCGCCCGCGCCGCTTCAATTGCAGCATTTAATGCCAAAAGATTAGTCTGTCCGGCAATTGTAGATATGAGCGTAACGATTTCACTAATCTCCCGTGAACCTTTTGCCAGTTCGGCAATGGCTGTTTGTACGGCTTTTGACCCTTGACCAATTTGTTGCATTTGCGCCAAAGCTTGCTCTACAGCCTGACGACCTTGGGCTGCTTCGTGGGATGTATTTTGGGCAATATTCGCCACATCTCGCGTTGTTGTTGCAATCTGCTCCGTACTTACCGACAATTCTTCAGCTACAGAAGAAATATTGTTTGCCGCCGCTGCCTGCTTGTCCGTGCCAGCGGCGATTTCCGTAATGGAACCCGCCACTTGGTTAGCAGCATCGGCTGATTGCTGCGCACTTGCTGTCAGTTCCTCACTTGATGCAGCCACTTGTTCAGCTTGCGATTGGACACTTTTCACAAGGCCACGAATATGGGTACGCATATCACGAAATCCCTTGGCTAACTGACCAATTTCATCTTCAGACTGTACTGTCACTTGTCGTTCACGAAGATCGCCTTGCGTTAAAAGCAGACATTCGTCGCGAATCAGAATCAGTGGTTTGGTAAAACGCTTGCTCATCATAATGACAAAGAAAACGGCGAGAAGAATAAATAAGAAAGAAATAGTAAGCATAGTCCGTGTTAATGTCGTCATTTCCTGCATTACTTCTGTCTCAGGTGCGCTAACACCAATAAACCAATGTTTATCACCAGGAAGAGCAATCGGTGTAAAAGTAGTAATCATATCGACGTTTTGAAACTGATATTTTCCCACCTGTGATTTACCTGTAGATACTGTTGATTTGAACAAAGTCATCAGCCGGTCGTCAAGTTCGGTATCTTTAAGTTTCAACTCAGAATTCAGTTTTTTCTCCATAAAATTCAATTTTCCTACCGTTTCAGGCAATTGAGGGTGAGCTAATAGCAATCCTGAGGAATCAACAATAAAACCATAACCCGTATCTTTAAATGTCAGCTGTTTAAGTGTATCTGATAATTTTTCCAACGAATAGGTTGCAGCAAGTACGCCTGTAACTTGATTATTATAAGTAACAGGCACAGCCAAAATAACCGATATTTTTCCTGTCGTCCGCGAAATCAAAGGATCCGAAACAGTTGATTTTTTTGTTTTGAGTACTTGCTGGAAATACTCGCGATCTTGATACTGACCTTTACTGCCATCACTGCGAAATCCTGAACCGTCCGGGGTGATAAAAAAGATCGTATCAAAATCGTGCAGCCTTGCCCGGGTTTCTGCCATGGCTTGTGTAATTTGGTTCGGATCATTCCCATTTCGGATACGTTGGATACTCGCCAAGTCCTCAAGCTGTGCAATCTTTTCATTCATATCGGCCAGCGTTTGGTTTGCATAATCCGTTCCAGTAGCCACGCCTAGCTCATTGGCACTTTTCATAAGAGAATTTTTAGAAAGATAATAACTGCTCCCAGATAATATAACAAAAGATAGAATGAAAAATGGCAACAAAACAAGTAACAGCTTTGTTTGAAAACTATGTACTTTCATATTCATAAATCTCACCTCGCTTTTTTATAAAGTTCCCTTATGATAGCTCTAAAAAAATGTCACACATAAAAGCTATTGCAAAAACTATGTAATAAAAAATTGGAATATACTATAGCTACTATCTATAGTATATTCCAATGTATCGATACCATCAAGATACAAAAAAATCAAGAAGACTGCCCATCCAAACTAGACCGGCAGTCTCCTTGACCTTATTTCAAATATTATGCTTTTGCAAGAGCTTGGTCTAAATCAGCAATTAAATCATCGACACCTTCAATGCCGATAGACAGCCGAATCAGATCCGGCGTAATACCCGCTGCTTTTTGTGCCTCTGCATCGAGCTCTGCATGCGTTGTGCTTGACGGATGAATGACAAGCGATTTTGCATCCCCAACATTGGCAAGTAAAGAAAAGAGTTCTACACTATTAATAAATTTCTTTCCTGCTTCCAAACCGCCTTTGATACCAAAGGTAAAGATCGAACCAGCGCCTTTCGACAAATACTTTTTCGCCAGATCATGATAAGGATTGCCTGCTAATTCCGGATAATTCACCCAAGAAACCTTTGGATGATTATTTAAGAATTCAGCTATTTTCCGTGTATTCTCCACATGTCTTTCAATTCGTAAAGAAAGCGTTTCCAGTCCTTGAATCAATAAAAATGCATTAAACGGACTCAGCGTAGCCCCCATGTTACGGAGCAGTTGAACTCGGGCTTTTAAGATATAGGCGGGCTTACCTAAATCCTGTGCATACCTTAGTCCGCCGTAACTCTTATCTGGCGTTGTAAAATCAGGAAATTTTCCGCTTGCAATCCAATCAAAATTGCCTGAATCAACAATAATGCCACCTAAAGTAGAACCATGTCCACCAATAAATTTCGTTGCCGAATGAACAACAATATCGGCACCATATTCAATCGGTCTTACAAGGTAGGGCGTGCCAAAAGTATTATCAATAATAAAAGGAATTTTATTTTCATGGGCAATGTTCGCAACAGCCTCAATATCAAGCACATTGATACGCGGATTGCCAATCGTTTCGGCATAAACGGCCTTAGTTTTCTCCGTAATGGCCTTTCTAAAGTTTTCAGGATCATCAGGATTCACTAGCACAACATGAATGCCGATTTTCTGTAAGGTTACGGTAAACAATTCATAAGTGCCGCCATATAACGTACTTGCTGCAACAATTTCATCACCAGCATTGGCAACATTCAAAATGGCATACAAAATAGCAGATAAGCCAGAAGCTGTGGCAAGTGCACCGACGCCGCCCTCTAATTCGGCCACTCTTTTTTCTAACACATCCGTCGTTGGGTTCATAATGCGTGTATAAACGTTGCCACTCTCTTTTAACTGAAAGAGATTTGCAGCGTGCTCAGCATCATTAAATACATAAGATGTTGTCTGATAAATCGGAACAGCTCTTGATCCTGTTGTTGGATCAGGTACCTGACCGGCATGAACTTGTAATGTTTCAAAACTTAATTTTTTTTCACTCATTTTACTCTCTCCCTTTCAATTGTTAGCCAATTTCATTTAAATTGTATGGTGTTTCCTGATATACGTAATAATTAAGCCAGTTTGAAAATAATAGGTTCGCATGCCCCCTCCACTTTACAATCGGTTGTTTTGCAGGATCATCCCCAGGATAATAATTTTGCGGAACATGTATATGAAGTCCGTTAGATACATCTCTGTCATACTCTCTTTTTAATGTCAGAGGATCATATTCGGAATGTCCTGTCACAAAAATTTGGCGGCCACCTTTTGTTGCCACTAAATAAGCGCCTGCTTCACTCGACTCAGACAAAATTTCTAGTTCAGAAACTTTTTCAATATCCTCCCTTTTAACTTCTGTATGTCTCGAATGAGGAACAAAGAAAACATCATCAAATCCCCGCATCAACCGTACATTTTTTTTGTTGATTGTATGAGGAAAAACGCCAAATATTTTTTCTGGCAGCAAATACTTCGGAATACCAAAATGATAGTATAGCCCGGCCTGAGCTGCCCAACAGATATGTAAAGTCGAATAGACATGCAGTCGACTCCACTCCATAATCTGGATCAGTTCTGGCCAATAATCGACATCAGAAAAATTCATCTGTTCAACAGGTGCACCCGTAATAATCATGCCATCGAATTTTTTGTCTTGAATGTCTTCGAATAGCTCATAATATTTGACTAAATGTGCCTTCGGTGTATTACGGGAAGAATGTGATTTTGGATAAAGCAATGTAATGTCGATTTGTAAAGGCGAATTACTTAAGAGCCTTAGTATTTGCGTTTCAGTCGTAATTTTGTCAGGCATCAGGTTTAAAATAATAATATTCAGTGGCCGAATATCCTGATGAAAAGCCCGCTCCTCATTAATAACAAAAATGTTTTCATTGTTCAAAACTTCAGTTGACGGAAGATCATTTGGTATGTTTATTGGCATATGCTCCAACCCCTTCTTAAAAAGAATAGCCTCTTTCAATTGAAAGAGGCTATTCTATGAACTACTACCCTCTCTCATCTTTCAATGCGAACATCGCAGGAATTGGCACCGTGATATTTAAATAAATACCGGTTGCCGGGTTTCATCGGGCCAGTCCCTCCACCACTCTAGATAAGAAATCAAGACTATTCAATTGTAAAAGAAAAGGCCAAGCATAGGATCCCATCCTCATGCTTAGCCTTCAATTTTTTTGATCAGCTAAGTCAGTAACTTTTTGCTTTTTTATCATCTTACACCATTACAATCTTTCCGTCAAGAAAATTTTCTGGTTTTTTCGAAAGGCCAATACTGTGACCTGATTCCAATTGTTCCTTACTGCCTGATTCAAAACCGGCGCAATGCTTGACACATTAAACTGGGGACCAAATTCATGATTAATCATTGTCTCTTATATGCCATCACCATTAAGACCCACAAGTGAAGGAAATCGTTGTTTTTCCGTGCGATCAATTTGGACGATTTTCCCATCTTTAATGACAATAACCACTTGACCAAACTCTAAGGCTTGACAAGCCTCCAGAATACCCGCCCTCGCAGCCGCATAATTGCAACCTCTGCGGATATTTTTTTCCGGCTTGGCCAGTGTTTCCAAATCGCACGGACGGATCTTTTCATTTCGCTCAATTTGAATCAAACGAAAATTCTGCGTCATTAACGTAATATTGCCATGACCAATATCTTTTACAATAGCCATAATCTGCTCCAATGCCTCCGACGTAATTGAATGCTTTTTTGCCAACATTTCCATTCCCCTCTCGATCATTTTAAAAAAACAGAGGTAAAAAAAATAACCCTTTTATAAGAAAAAGGGTTAGTAAGAACCACCTTCTCTCATCTTCCAGGAATCATCCTGTTGGAATTAGCACCTTGCGCAAGCGCCGGTTGCCGGGTGTCATCGGGCCAGTCCCTCGACCACTCTTTATAAGAGTCTTACTATAAAAGTTGACTAAACTGGATAAACGATTTTCTCTGGACTATTTGAGTGCGGCATTCATGCTGCCTGTATAATAACCAGTTAAATCTAAGGTAACAAAAGTAAAACCAAGGTTTTTGAGCTGTTCAACAACCTTTTGTCGCACTTCAATCTGACTGAATTGGTGAATCTGATTGGCATCTACTTCAATCCGCGCCAAATTGCCATGATGTCTGACCCTGACTTGACCGGGACAAATCCTTTTGATAAATTCCTCAGCCTGCTCAATTTGACTCAGTCGTTCTGCCGTTATTTTTTCTCCGTAAGCTACGCGGGATGATAAACAAGCGGCACTCGGTTTATCCCACGTCGGAAGTCCCCATTCTTTCGACAACTGACGAATTTCGTTTTTTGTTAATCCCGCTTCAAGAAGTGGTGAAGCCACTTTGTTAAGTTCTTCAACAGCTTTCATTCCTGGCCGAAAATCCTCGGCATCATCAGCATTGGATCCTTCAAGTACCCAGTCATAACCCGTGTTGTTCGCCCATCTAGCAATTTCACTAAAACGAGTCTTTTTACAAAAATAACAGCGCTGTGCATTATTTACAACAAAATTTTCATCACCGAGTTCATTAATAGCTAAAAGAACATGACGAATTCCTATTCGTTTGGCAAACTTCACTGTTTCTTGCTTTTCACTTTCAGGCAATGTAGGCGAATAGGCTGTCACAGCGACGGCTTTCTCACCTAAAATCTTGGCTGCAGCCGCAGCTAAGAACGTACTGTCCACACCGCCGGAAAAACCAATTACCACACTTTCAAAGTTTTGCAGTAATTCATTAAGCCTTATGAGTTTCTGCTGCACAATCTCCATATAAATTCTCCTTTAAATAACAAAAAAGACTAACTACATCCCTTGATAGAGACATAATTAGCCTTCAGTTTTTCTGATCAGCTACTAACAATATAAACATTTGTTATAAATTTAGCACAATCCATAGGCTTTTGTCAATTCCAATATTTAGCCTTTGACCATTTATTTTCATATGTTCCATACACCACTGATGCACAATTTTCCCTTTAGCAGGAGTATAATGACTTTTCATCGTATTTATTTAGTATATTTTTTATTTTAAGGAGGAACACCATGCAATCTTTTCACAAACATCTCATCACAGCGATAGCCGTTTTAGCCATCTTTTCAGTTGGCTTTTTTGCTGGCTGCAGCCAAAAACCGCTGACATCAGCCCAGACAAAAACAGCCCAACAAACTCCCCCTTCCATGCCTGAGCAAGTCAAAGGCGTACATAACGTCTCTGCTACAGGAACCATTGATGTTGCCTTTTCACCGCACGGCGGCATTACGGCGATGATCGTAGACGAAATTTCTAAGGCCAAGCACAGTATCCAAATTCAAGCTTATAGCTTTACATCACAGCCCATTATGAACGCCCTGATGGATGCAAAAAAACGCGGCGTCGATGTACGCATTATTATCGATAAAAGCAATATTGAAGGAACAGACTCCCGCGGCCAGCATGAAAAAGAATTACTGAACTCTCTCGTGGATAGCGGCATTACCATGAAAGTGGATTCAGAATTTCAGATTGCTCACAGCAAAGTCATGATTATCGATAGCCAAGATGTCATTACAGGATCATTTAACTTTACGGCCAGTGCCGAAAATAATAATGCTGAAAACTGCTTAATTCTTCATAGCAACAAAGCCCTTGCTGCCGAATATATAAAAAATTGGCAATGGCGCTGGGATGCAACGACTACTTATAGTAAATAATCAGCAGCTTCTACAAAAAAGCAGTCATATCATACTTTTTTTCTTAACAGGACAGTCTTGGCTGTCCTGTTTTTATTTTACCTTCTGTTGGGCAACAACCATATCCTCTGGCGTATTTAAATTAAAAAACAGCTGCTTTACATCACCCAATTTGATTAGTTTATCACCTGAAATTTTACATACTCTAACCCTTTGATATAGCTGAACGACTTGTCTGATATTGGAACGCAAACAATCTTCAATGGGCTCAATGCAACGCCGGGAATAGATGGCACACAAGGGTTCCCATTTTCCATTGACCTCAGGAACGACAGGGATAAACCATCATATTCAGCAACCAAATTCACTTTGCCTTCTTTCGGTTCCGTTAATCTCAGTCCTTGTCCGCTTACTGCCTGAGCCAACCGCAGACCCGCCTCATTTTCATGAATTCGTCCGGCTTCCACTTTCCAGACATAAAGATGCTCTTTCCCTAATTTCAATAGCTCCGGAATATCATCTGGCGTAATAATGTGGCCCTTTTTAAAAGCTCTCCCCTTATATTCCCCCGGTATAATCTTGGTAATATCATGACATAGGACATGGCCTACAGCCTCTTCAACCTTGACAATATCCATATTAAACTCAGCCCTTCCCAACTATTCCTTCTAAGTACTAACGGACCACTTCGATCAGATCTCCTGCTTTAATCCAACCATTTGTGAGAATTTTCGCAAAAATTCCTTCGCGAGGCATAATACAGTCACCTGTTTTTTGGCGTATGGCACAACCTGCATGACACTCTTTGCCAATCTGAGTCACTTCCATCAACACATTGCCAACCTTGAGTTTCGTGCCAACAGGTAATTCAAATAACGTAATGCCTTCCGTAGTCAAATTTTCGGCAAAACTACCGGACTCTAATTTTTCCAATCCTAATTGCTCCATTTTATGAATACTTTCATTGCCCAATAAGCTAACTTGCCTGTGCCACTTTCCAGCATGTGCATCACTCTCAAGACCGCAATCAATTGAAAAATATCCCTTAGCAATAGGATGTTTGGGCACACCCTTTTCTTCGCTGATATTCACGGCTATTACCTTCGCCATTATTTTTTCACTCCTCCCGATTCTTGTCTCTCATGACATGACCGCTTTTTCCGCCCGCTTTTTCTAATAGTTGAATGTCTGTAATACTCATCCAACGGTCTACGGCTTTACTCATATCATAAATGGTCAGTGCGGCAATACTCACCCCACTCATGGCTTCCATTTCCACACCCGTCTTCCCCGTTGTTTTCACTTGACACCGAATAACAATCCATGACTTTTCTTCGTCAATATCAAAGGTAATATCTACAGACGTCAACATGAGAGGGTGGCACATGGGAATCAGTGTTGATGTCTGCTTGGCGCCCATAATGCCGGCAACTTGAGCAACTCCCAGAACATCACCTTTTTTTATACCGCCACTCTTAATAGCCATTAAAGTCGTTTGCTTCATATGCACAATTGCCTGGGCAATCGCGATACGCACGGTATCCCCTTTCTCACTGACATCCACCATCCGAGCATGGCCTGCTTCATTAAAATGGGTAAATTCCATCATTATCCTCCGATCTGATACATCTTCCGCTTATTATCCATTCCCCAACCTTCAGACAAATGATGACGTTGCGGCTTTTCAAAAATGGCCTGTTTGAATAATTCAGCTAATTTTTCCTCACTAGACGGACTGTTAAAAGCTCCTTTTAGATCAATTTCATGGTTGCTAAACAAACATCCCCGCAATTTTCCATCGGCAGTCAGGCGAATGCGATTACATTCCGCACAAAAATAATGACTCATGGGACTAATAAAGCCAATCGTACCCTTGCCATTCTTGATGTTATAACATTTAGCCGGACCACTCCCCCGCACAACCTGCCCCGGGATCAATTCGTAAGAAGTGTCAATAATGTCCTTTACTTCATTAACACTCATTAACCGTTGTTGTTGAAAAAAAGGCAACTCACCAATAGGCATAAATTCGATAAACCGTACATGAAGCGGCCGGTCATAAGCTAGTTGTACAAAATCAAGAATTTCCTGCTCATTAATGCCCCGCATGACAACCATATTGATTTTTACTGGCGAAAGGCCAATTTGCAATGCTTTTTCGATTGCCGTGACTACGTCCGTCAAATGCCCCCGCCTAGTAATATAATTAAATTGATCGTCTTGCAAGCTGTCCAAACTAAAATTTACGCGAGTCAAACCAGCTGCCTTCAATGCTTCAGCCATAGGCGGAAACAGAACACCATTCGTTGTCATACTAATATCTTCAATCTCATGAATTTGAGAAATCATTTGAATAAGCTTTGTTATATTCTTCCGTACAAGCGGTTCTCCGCCAGTCAATCGAACCTTACGAATACCATGTTGCGCCGCTACACGAATAAATCGTGCAATCTGTTCCAGTGACAAAATATTCGAATGACCAAGATTTTCTATTCCCTCTTCCGGCATACAGTAGCGACAGCGCAAATTGCAGCGGTCCGTCACAGAAATCCGTAAATAATTAATTTTTCTTTCATAATTATCTAACATGATTTTTTCCACTTCCTTCCTGAATACTGCATAAAAGAAAATGTCTTATCCGTTACAAATAAATACTTACAATAACAAATGAAGTTATTTCAACGTGAGAAATACGCAGGCCTTATATCTAGTTTATCAGATAATTCAACAAGCCACAATTCACTCAAGAAACTCTTCTATCCAGATTTAAATAAATCATATCCAAGCTTAAAATTTTCTTATTGCACCCCTCATTCAGAAACTAACCTTATGTTTATACATTTTCTACAAAGCATGATATAACATATAGCATGCTGATCCCCACATAAAAACTGCCGAGATCTTATTTATAACTATAGCTCCTTGTGTAAACCACTTTTGGCTACCCAATATTCGTCCAAGAGCCGCCAAGAAAAAAAACCAAAACCAAGACACAAGAATACAAGCTGTTGTAAATAAAAACTTATCTTTGCCCTCATAATTAACCGAGCTTGTACCAATCACTCCAATCGTGTCAAGCACCGCGTGAGGGTTCAGCAAAGATACAGTAGCTGCAAAAATAATTTGCTGCTTGATTGAAAAATTTTTACTTGTTTGATCATTACTCTGTACTCTCGTATTGTTCCAAGTAAGCCATCCCATATAACACAAAAATATAGTTCCACTTCCTACTAAAATCATTTTAAAGAACCCGAATTTTAAAAGCAACAAAGAAACACCCTCAACGCTCACTAAAATAAGTAACGTGTCGCAAAGTGATGCAGCAATTACTACTGGTAGCGCTTTCAAAAAACTTATTTGTGTTGCCCCTTGATTAAACACAAATAAATTTTGTACCCCTAATGGAAGTATCAATCCTATTGATAAAATGAATCCATGAAAAAATGCCTGCATCTACTTTCCTCCTCATCTTGCTCATAGTCCTTCTTCTTGAAATTAATCTGTTATTTATTTTATTGTAACATAGCAAGCATTTTTTTTAATGCATAATCTAAAAACACTTAAGAATAATTGGTTGTATAACATCAAACAATACGACAGGGGGGATCGAAATCAAGTACGATCAAAGGAAGTAGAACTCCCTGTGGTCGTCTTTAGACGGTCTTTTATATATCTTTCTTGGCTAACACTGCTCAATTTAATTCGGCTTATCATTTTCCATTTTTTGTGTTAAAATTGCATAGAGGGGTGTTTACAATGATTTTAGAGTTTAATAAAGCAATTATGTTTCAGCTTGTAGGTGAAATTGGCGAGGCTGTTTCACATTCTGGAAAAAGCCGTGATGAAATTCTAAATATTCTTGTGCAATATAATCCCGAACTTAAATATACAAAAAAAGATTGGGAAAATTTCAATCAGGAAACAAAAAATAATATCATTAATAGGATAAAATCAAGCCTTTCAGATATCTGAAATGAGTAATATCGTTGAATATATGATCAAAACAGGCTATTAAACGCCTTTCAAATACTATTATTTTAAAAATAGTTATATAAATGTTTGTATAAAGTAGTCTGGTTACATGTAGATTACTTATGTATAATCTCTAAATGTCCTAAACGGATTAGAAGGATAAAAGAAGGTACTATATACTCTGTAACAAAGAGGAGAAGAAAGAGCGGAAAAGTTTACAAAAGAAGAAGACAAAAAACATCCTTCAACCAAATTAGCTGAAGGATGTTCTTATTCACAAGTATGGTTATTTAATCATTATCAATTTTTTCAGAGCATTGTCGAAATTCCTTATAATAATAGGGTTTAACAAAAAACCAACTTATTATAGTTCCAAATAATATTGCTAAAACTAATGCCAAAACCATTCTGTACGCCACCTTATACTATTTCTTAGTGTAATATGAAATATTCCTTATAAATAACATACAATAATATTTTAAATATTTCAACTATTCACTAAAAAAATAAGACAAAAGCCTTATCTGTAGTCAGAAAAGTTTAGCATCTATATGTGGTAAGCCCCAGACATTTTGGCCGGACCTGCCAATAACGTGTTTATCGCGTATTTCGGTCCGATACAAACATCATATGTAACGCCCGCCTATAGCAGCCTTAACTGGCTGCTATTTTTTAGCCTCCCAAATGGACGGCTATCAAAATAGTCAGTGCTATGGCGATCACTGCCGGATATAAATAGAAACGCCCCAGAGGACGTTTGATATTTTAACCATTCCTATTAATCTCTTTTGCTTCTTTAACAATATAACCAAGTAAATCTTCTGAAATCCATAATCCACCGCTGTATTTATACTGCGTTTTATTGGAATCTATTGAATTCTATTAGAATATGATTTCTAAAGGTGGTGATAAAAATGGATCAAACAGACTTAGTACCTGAAACGAGTCGTACTCCTAAAAATCCAAATTTTAAAAAACAGATAACTGAAGTAAATCAGCCCTATACTGCAAAAAACATTTTCCATCAACTAGTAAGTCGCATACAAAAATTTGAAGCATCCTTAGACCAAGAACATGAAGTCGGAATGAGACTTGTTAGTTTCGGCCAATCAGTTCAATTTAGCGTTATAAAACTTAGCTACATGGACCCTAGCCTCATTTGTTTTGAAGGGTTATTGCCAGATAGCTCCTATGTAGAATTGATACAACATATAAATCAAATCAGTTTTTTAATGACTGCGATTCAACGACAACATCCCGAACAAGAGAAACCTAAAATTGGATTTTATCAAGAGCCCCTGCAAAATAGGGTTGACTAATTAAGCCCAAATAACATTACATCAAGTACGAGCTTTATTTTTAATAGTTACTGTAAAATTTAGTTCTTCCTTGATCGGTGCACAAATGCGCTACTCTTCGATTTTTTTTACGTGCTATCTTTTTCTCAAGATCACCACGAAACTCCGCTGCACAACCTTTACATATTTTTCCTTGGTAAATTCGTTCTCCACAAAGCTCGCAGTGCGACGCCACCGCATAATCACCCATAAACCGACCGCGATAAAACATCTCCATTAGAATATTTAAAGAAACTTTAGTTTCTTTATTCAGCTGTTCTATAGTAACTTCTTCTTTCCTCTTACTCAAGTACTCAAAAACACGATCTTCCTGACTATGGTAAAATTCAAGACATTCCAAACATATATCATTTCCATTACTGAAAAACAGTTTTCCACACTTATTACATACTTTTGTACCCATAAACAGCGACTCCTATCCCTTTAATAAGCTAACAAAAACAAGCCTTTTATCCTACCTGCCGTCAGGTTATCAGGACTTATTTCCTATATTATCGTTATAAATTAGAAAAACCTTAAATAAAAATAGCAAGTTCCTATAAAATAAAAATTTATGACATAACGTTCCCCCATCATAATTATATTTTTCTATGATGGGGGAATTTGTCACTATAATAAAAAAGCCGCCCACCCCGGAGGATGAGCGACAGTTTTCTAAAATCATTCTATTTAATACCTTCCTTTGTGCGTTGAAAAGTTATTTTTCCCTGAGCAATTTCCTCCAGAGCTATGGTAGTTGGCTTCAATGACTTACATGCTACTAACGGTTCACTACCATTCAATATTTCCCTTGCACGTTTACCCCCTAAAACGGCAAGGGTATATCTACTATCAACCTTACTTAACAATACGTCTACTGATGGATGGTTCATTGTCTTTACCTCTTTTCGTTGTTTATCTCTACAGACAGCTTCGCCCCCTACGTTACTGTTAAGCTTTTATATTAACATAATAATAGCATATCATATTTTTTCATCTAACGCTCATTATCTATCAAATAATTCTCTGCGCTTCGAGCGGACATGTAACAATTCTATCCAGCAATCTACTAAAACACAAACAGTAAATTTTTCGCAAAAAATTGATAAACGCCATTTTTAATGACCAATTTTACTTTCTTTTGTAATGGTCTACAGATATTTTTAAATTCTTGGCAATATCCTTAAAGTATCCGATAGATTCGTAATATACTTGGGCTTCCTTTCTCTTAGCAACCCACTCCCTGCCTTCGACTTTTTCCACGAAAAATATTTAATAATATTGACTAACCAATAACACCTTACACAATATATTATGGCTTTTTCCAGATAAATATATCACAGCAAAAAAAAGGCCCCCTCGCTTAATACACGAGAGAGCAAACGGAGAAAAATTGGAAAAGTTGTATATATTTTAACGGCCGTAAATTGGCCGGGTTAGTTTACCTATAAAATAGCATACAAATGTGACGAAATTATGACAAAATCAAAAAACGTTAACCAGAAAACCTAACCTCTAAATTTGATCCAGCAACCTCTAAAATAATCTTTCTCCCTAAAAGGAAAAATTTCACTACGAAGCCACAATTTTGTCATAATTTTGTCATAATTTCATGGTATTGTTTACGTAATGCTGCAGAAAAATGAAATGCAATTCACTTATCAAATATTTAATATTCGTCTATCTTATGTTAAGTTGCCTAAGTACGTCTTCTAAATTATTCGAATAATCTGAAAAAAGTTTAATGCTGCTTTGTGTTTATTCAGAGCAATGGCTAATTACGATTCTTCTACAGTTGTACATTGTTGTAATACTTCCCGAGCGGGCCTTACTTATGTCAACGTATCGTTGCAAGCAACTCGAAATTCTACATCTTTTAAATTTGGTATATTTTCTTAAAAAGTATAAATTATATTAAAAAATACTAAGGAGCGATATATTGTTGAAAAATGCAAAAATTTTGCTAAGTGCTATTCTCTGTTCTATTATTTTAACAAGCCTATTTTATTTAAATACTGTTTATGCAAGCTCAAACTGCTCTATATCAGGAAAAATAACAGATTCAAACTTAAAACCGATTCAAGGAGCAAAAATAATATTCGAGCTGGATGGAGCATTAAACAGTATGCAAAGCATAACTACTAACTATAGAGGTAATTATATAGTTAATGCACCATTAAAAAACAAAACCTATTGGGTAACTATAGGTAAGAAAGGCTATAAGACATACCGCGGAAAAGTTCATTTAACAAATGAAGATAGTTTTGTTTTTGACGTTATTTTAAATAAATAAAAGCATTCCGCATAAAGAAACACCTGCTACCTATTGATATGCATAGGATGGCAGGTGCTTTCTTATATGAAGGACATCGGTAGTTCAAACTATGCTTTTACTCACTTCTTATTTTTAACATCTTCTTTCCAAACCCGATCCATTAGTACCAAGGATAACTTGCCTGCTTGTGCCATCAAGAGACGATTTTCTACCTCTTGCCAATTAATCAAATTTAACCAACGGCGGACATATTCTTCACGATTATATTGATAATCAAGATAATAGGCATGTTCCCATACATCAAGTACTAGAATGGGTATCGATCCCCATTGGGTTAGGTCTTGATGTTTCTCCGCTGTCAAAATTTCCAGGCGATTCCAGGCTGGATTCCAAGCAATAATCCCCCAACCAGATCCTTCAACTTTTGTAGATGCACTAACAAATTGTCCAAAAAAGGCATCGGAATTGCTAGAATACTTATTGATTTCTCTTCTGATGCAGGGTCCAGGTTCACTTTCAAATCCCATTGGTGCCATAATTGTCCAATAAATACTATGCAAAATATGGCCAGAGCCATTAAAAGCCAATTCATTTTCCCAATACTTGATCAATGAGAACTCGCCCTTACGTCTAGCTTCTACTAATGCTAATTCCGCTTTATTGAGACTATCCACATAAGATTTGTGATGATGATCGTGATGATATCTAACTGTATCCTCGCTAATAATTGGTTCAAGTGCATTATATGGATATGGCAATGGTGCCAATCGGTGCTTACCCGCTGAAACAAAACGATCTACAGATTGTTTTAGCATGTTTCAAACCTCCCTTAGGCTAATTTTCGTTTTATTATATTCTACATTTGACCGTTGGTGAATAAAACGCCTTAACTCTATGGCGACTAGTTATCACGCTAATCTAGATACCAATGTAAAAAAATAAATCACTACAGCCAGATAAATAATCATAAATATAAATACAACCCCAAACATAGTCGCCCATCATTGGCATACTAATCACATATATAATTTGGTAAATTACTATTGGAAATCAACCAGGTCCAAGCTGCCGGAAGTATCGGATAAATAATAAAAAAGCCCCCAACCGGAATATACCGATTGATGGCCCTGCACTATTTTATTTATTTGCCGAACCAAGTAAGTAGCCAATTACCAGCTGCACTTCCATTGTTATGCCTTTCATCATGCTCGCTGCTTCCATCATCATGATGATGGAAGCAGCTAATTGTATAATCCGTTGTGGACTATCTATTATTTGTCTTTTCATCATAAGAAAACCCGCCCGTAATGAGCAGGTGCTGTATTGATTAATCTTCGTAAGGCTCTAAAACTCTATTTTTGCGTTCATATTCCCGTGCCGTTTGCTCATAGTCTCGATTTAGAGCATCGGTTTGTTCCTTGGCCTCTTCAAATGTATCAAATTCGTGCGCTCCGCCTAATAAAATATCCTTAACGATCCATTTGCCATCTCTGGTTTCTTCAGCTTCGTATCTCAATATAAACCCTCCTTTTAGTTAGCTTACCCTATAAATCCAAAATAAAAAACGTGCTAACTAAAATAAATTCTTACCCTACTTTTCACCATACAATATACCTATTATATATTACCTATTTTGACCCAGGAGCCGCTATGAACTCCTGATATTACTAGCTTTGTAGGCATTAATAAGATATAATCATGTTGTAACACTTTGTATACACTATACGCAGTATGGAATATAGTGTATGCAAGATATAGTAATCTATCCTGTGCTTCCAAAAAAATTCATACGGAAACTATAACTTTCACCATTATATAGTTACACACAACTTATAAAATTACTACTGTAAGGAGAGAATCATAATGCCACAAGTAATAATATATGACTTATATGAAAAGTCCGCAGTAAACCAAAGTAAAATAACTCATGAAATTGAAATACTTCCTAAAGCTTGTAAATTAGCAGACTCTTGTTGGATAGTATCATCATCAGATACTTGCGAAACTCTATGTGATAACCTACTGAAATCTTTACAACCTAACGATAGAATAGTTGTTAGTGAAATAAGTTCAACGTATTGGTATAACGTAGTTTGTGGTGATAAAAAACTTATCGATGCCTTTGACTAGACTATGATTGCTCTTTTCATGAAGAACATACTTATTTAACATAGTAACCTTTTCTCAAATTCAAAAAAAGAACCCTTAAGGCTCTTCATAAATGTCTAGCTCTTCTATATTTTCGATTTCAGTACTTCTGGCTTTAAACCTATCCTGCATAGCAGCTAGGCGTTGCTTATCCCTTTGTTGTTTCTGTAACTTTGCGTGATTAACTGGTATTATTTTATCTCCATAATCAGCTTGTAATAATGCTTCAATTTCTTCTGAACTGAGACTATAGCTCTTTAAGTCACTATTTGCTTTTTCCATATTCATCTCCCATAATAGTATACCCATTAAATCAATATTTTATTCATTGTACTTATAACATATGACAACTTTTACTACCTCTAGTTGTACAAAAGTGTTTGGCTCCATATCACTACAAAAGATTACGCAGGGTGACATGACTTATCTCTCACTTGCAAACTAATGGCGACAGAAATAAAATGAAGCCCCACTCGTTGAGTGAGGCTATATTCTTGAACCAAAGGCCAGAAACTCCATTGCTTATTTTCAGCAGTCAGTCTTAAACCACCCAGAATTGAGCAGTGGCTTGCAACCGCCCATTATGAATTGCCCAGAAAGTTAGATAAAATTTTTTCGACGGCCAGAATTATTTACTTTCTTGATCACGCATGCAAAATACTTTACCTTCTATGTTACAATGAAAATTTATACACTCACAACACTTTCCATGCCTCTCGCAGTCAACTTTTGGACAGGTGCAATTATCTTCGTTACAATTAGCCATGGTGATATTCCTCCTAAATTCATTTTCGAAAGATATTCAACTTTGAGATATATTATTCCTGCCTTTAATAAAAGCGCCCCGGAGGACGCTCATTGAGTTATACTAGTTATCTTATCTTTAAATATTTCTATAAGCATTAATGAGAGACAAGACCATCCATTTTTTGCAGCATCGCTAACTTTCTCGACACAGTCCTTATTAACCTTTTCAACATACGCCCGACCTTCCGGGGTTAATACAAATAAAAAAAACCTTTCTTCCCTGTTCTAGTAAGCATACCACTTGCTTCTAACTTTATAATAACTTTTAGCAGTTCAAAACATTTTAAACCTAATTCTGCTTCAAGTGTTGGATAAACTTCTGACAAATGAATCTTAGGATTCTGCTGGGCCGAGTAAATAGATAACAATATCTTGTTCTCTATATCCACTAACGGATTCCCCCTTCGTCACTTTTATTATAATATTCGGTAAAATACATAATTTACCTTTAGTTAAATTATAACAATATCTAACACGAGCAAAAATGAGCCGCCTATCCATCGATAAGTATTCCGCCTCACCTATTTCACGTTAGTTGAATTAAATCATATATGTTGATCAGATTAACAAATCTATTTCTTTGATCATGAAAAAATCTTAACTTTATAAATTCCATACAAAAGTGCCAACAGAATAGGTTGATGGATTAAATAAATAATGAAGGAATGTTGTCCAAAAACCACAAAAGGATGCGCAAATGTGAAAGAAAAGTAGCTCCGTTTTTCTTTTTGATATAATCTTTTACCTAGCATTACTCCGACAATAAATACACCGTACCAAGGAAAAAGAGGATAGTAGTCCATGGATGAAAAATCCTGTGTAACCAAACCTATAGGAAGTAAATAGGGAAGTGACGTATAACGAGAGGCGAATATTTGTCCCAGTATGATTGAGACTAAAGCTATTACTGCCAGCCATGAATATGGTAAACGCTTAATCCATCTAACCGACAGAAGGCTAATGCCCAAAAAATGAAGAATACCAAAGCGGATGTAAGTCTGAGTATCATATTTGAAAGTGATAATCATTAAAATCATTCCCCACAAGAAAACCTTACAACCGTGCCTGTCACTGTTTTGACTTAGTGTGCTGCTGATACCGGCAACACACATAAATAGTATGGCCGACACTTTGCCTTCCACATACCAAAATCCAGATAAGTATTTCACTTGGTAGTTATAAAAATCACTTAAGTCAACAATGATATGTAAGGCAATCATAAGTAGGATGGCAACGCCTCGTAAAAAGTCAATTTCCCAAATGCGATTAACTGTTTTCAACATAAAGTACCTCTATTACATATTAACCAGAAATATAAATCCTAATCCTCATTATTAATTATGCTTAAGGTCCCCTTTATCTGCTGTTTTTAGGCTGTAACAGGGCGCACAAGTGAGATATTACTACCTACAAACAGCCCGGCAATTTGCCTTGCTGACAATAACCGAAGGTTTTTGCCGCAGAATATTCCTTTTCCGAATACGAATCAAATAAAAAAGCGCAGTTCCAGCTGCGCAATAAAAAAGTAAAGTATCAAATGCAATATATTTTAAAAAAATAGGCAATAAAGCCCATTCCATCAATCAACCAGAATGGTCTTTATTTATTCATTCAACTGTTTTTCCACTTTTAATGCCCAATACCATTTTCATACACCATCTCCGATCAGTATATATTTTGTAACTATGCAACTAAAAAGTATGTACTTGTAATAATAACTCCGTCAGTATAACCTTGTATTATAGATTACAAGGAGCCCCAGAAAAAATGGCAATACATCATCCATAGTCAAAGAAATTGTTAGAGGATCTCCAAAAGAAGAAGTTGAGGCTAAGGTCTACACATTAAACGAAATGAATATAAAACCTTGTCAAGGCTGTTTCTTTTGCCAGAAGAAGGATGGTTGTGCTATAAAGGACGATATGCAATCGGTGTACTCGCCTACTCATTCGGAGAATCTAATTCAGATAAATTTAAACAAATTTTTGAGATTAACGCCAACATATTTAAAGTCCTTGGTCTAAATATTATTGATACAATTATATCCTCTAATGCTAATGACCCAAAAATGGCAATCCAGAATGAAAAACTTATGGCTAAGGCATTTAAAATAGGACAAGAGCTATTTAATTAAATAAGAAAGACCGCCCTAGAACGGCCTAATAATAAGACTTTGGATTACTTACTCTTTTCACCATGCATACAAAAGACTATACCATTTTTACTACGATGAAAGTTAATGCATTCGCAACACTTACCATGCCTTTTACAAGTCGTATTAAGGCATGAACAATCTTTATTAACATTACAGTTATCCATTGCTATTACCTTCTTAATACGCTTTAGGAAAATCAACGTTAACATCTCCCTTGACCACTTTCTAGCACGCTTCGTTAGAAGAAAAATATTCCTGTCAACAGATTGAATACAAAAAATCTATATTTATTCAAAACTAGAAAATTCATTGATAATATCTTTTCTATCCATTAGCTCTAAACTTTTAATAACTTCGTCAAGATTTTTACCCAAAATTTTAAATCTGCCATTTTTATTAACAAGTAAATAATTATGTCCTAAAGCTATAAATTCCTTCCCATTACTCACTGAGAATATAAGGTTTATTTTCACTCTATTATCGGCCATCTACCAATGCTCCAGTTTACTAATTGCATATACTGTTCGATAAAAAGGACCATTGTCCTGCTTGCTGACTAACAAAAACTGTTGAACGGCAATCGATAATAGTCAGTGCAGTTTTAAACACAAAATAAGCGTCCATAGGACGCTCTGGTAAAATCGCTATCGTTTTATATGCTTGGGTGCATGATAACTACTTTTAGTTTTCCGCCAGTTTTCAAACCAAATTAATGTTTTCGCGATTCCCAATATAGTGGCAATTAAGGAAACAACATCTCGTAAGATTTCAAAATCAAAACCCCATACTCGTACACCTCCTGTAGGTGTTTTGGTAATTTGATTTTTCCTCGAGATTGCTTCGATATTTGCTGCCAATATATAACATTATATTAATTCTACATTTGTTAAAAATATCCTTCTTAATATATTAAATAAAGCTGCCTCCTATTCGGGCGATTGTGATAATCATGATAATTTTCTAAATAAGCAATAATTTTGTTAATATGGCCACGTTGTCAGGTGTATTTATTTTGGGCAATCAACTTATTTTTAGTATCATTGTAGGTAATCAGCTAACATCAATCAAATTTTGTATTATTTTACATTTAGTTGTAGATAATTGCAGGATTTTCCTGTTAAATGTAGTATTTTGGAAATAAGGAGATGGTTATGTGCGAAAAAATTCTTTACTTTTATTAGTGGCCTTTTCACTTATTTCAATAATGGTTGGAGGATGTACAAGCATGCAAAGCGAGACTATTATTACGCCTAAGGTTGAAAAATATCCCGATAAACCTATAACTTTGATTGTACCCTACAGTGCCGGTGGGGGGCTGGATATTACAGCCCGTATATTGGAGAAAACAGCAGTAAAACATCTAGGTCAACCGCTAACCATCATAAATAAGCCAGGCGGAGCAGGAACCATTGGATGGAATGAGTTGGCAGGGTCAGCCCCTGATGGTTATACAATTGGTATGACTGTGACTGATATACTATTACCCTCATTGTACGGGCCAACTAAATATAATTATCCAACAGCAATCGAACCACTTGCACAAACTACGGTCATACCGTTTGTAATGGCTATCCAAGCTGACCAACCCTGGCAAACGGTAGATGACCTGGTTACCTATACTAAGACACACCCTACGCAATTAAAATTTGGTCACAGCGGTATAGGTTCACTGAATCATATAGTTGGTGAAATGTTTGCTCACGCTACTGGCATTACTCTCGAGCAAGTTCCTTTTCGTGGCGCTACTGAATTTACTTCCGCTTTACTTGGTGGGCATGTTCAAATTATTTTTACCAATCCAGCCGTAATAAAAGAACAAGTTAAAAGTGGCACAGTAAGAGCCCTAGCCGTGACAGGTGACAAACGACTAAAAGACCCCGTATTTGCACAGATACCAACGTTTAAAGAGCTAGGATTTAATATCGTGTTGGATCAATGGTATGGCATAGCAGTTCCTAAAGAACTACCTATTGGCTTAAAAACTACTTTGACAGAAAGATTAAAAGTAATGATCAACTCCCCTGAATTCATACAAGGCATGGAAAATTTAGGAATGCAAATTGAATATTTAGATCCTGAAGAATCACAACTCAAATGGATATCCGATAGCGAGAAATTAACTAAAGCCATCCAAGAAACAGGCATTGTAGACCTAATCAAATCTCAAAAACAATAGATAAAACTAGCCAAAACTACATCAATCAAAATAAGCCCCACTCGCTTGAGTGAGGCTAAATTTTTGAACCAAGTCATATTTGGAAATAGCAAAAATGTGGTGTGCACCCCGTCAAGGGGGCAATGAAAAATGGAAATATTTGCTTATCTAATTGACAACTATATAAATAAACAAAAATGACAAAAACTACCGTGGTGCCAGTAAATCATGAATGTCTATTATTGAACAGTTCAAGAAAAGTGGTCGGTCTTGCGCCGATTACTGTTACGTACCGATAAATACACATTTTGGGGCTTCTTCAAGTGTCTATGTTTCAAGCTTACTTCTGCCTTCATTTAAGTAGCACCACCTTTCCAAATCCTTTTGGGCCCAAAACAAGACCCAACTCAGCATAAAACAAAAAGGACCTCTGAACAAAAAGTCCAGAAGCCTTGATTTTACTATGTTATTAGTTGGTCGGAGCGGCGAGATTTGAACTCACGACCTCTTCCACCCCAAGGAAGCGCGCTACCGAGCTGCGCTACGCCCCGACTGACAAAAAGTATTATACCGCATAAGAACATTAGATGTCAATAGTTACTTATCTATTGCTTCTCAATATTATTAAAGCACTTCCTGCGCTCCCTGCGTATCGAGTTCTAATACATAATAACGAGCACCTATATCCTGGCTTTGAAACGCGAGGACCATGGCCTTACCGATCTTTTGGGCATTCTTCGTCGTAAAGGCAATAATGCAAGGACCCGAACCACTAATGGCCGTCCCAATGGCACCTGCTTGCTGCGCAGCTACAAAAACACTATCAATTCCCTTGATTAAGGGCTTACGATAAGGCTGATGCAGCTTGTCCTCAAGACCACTAGACAAATAACGATAATCGCCAGAGCAGAGTGATCCAATAAGCAAGGCCACGCGACTTACATTAAACACAGCATCTTGATAAGCTACGTGCTTCGGCAAAACCTGTCTTGCCGCGCTCGTTGCAAGCGAAAAGTCAGGTACAGCAACAACCATCGCCAGTGGTGTTGGCGGTACAAAGCGCAGACTCTTGGCATGCATCTCATCATCCATAAAGCTAACAGTTACGCCCCCCAATAATGCCGGTGCAACATTATCAGGATGTCCCTCAATAGCTGTTGCCATATCAAGCAACTCAGCTGTTGACAACTGCTCACCGGTAAAACAATTAGCTGCCACAAGACCACCCACAATAGCTGCAGCACTACTACCCAATCCGCGTGCAAGAGGGACGGCATTTTTCATTTTCATAACAAAACCCGTATGATCATAATGTACACGATCAAATACACTTAAAGCCGCCTGCACGGCAATATTACCTTCAGAATCAGGAATTTGTCCGATTCCTTCGCCTTCAACCTCCACATGAATTTCATGATTACCTGTTTCTTCGATAGTCAAATAATTATAAATCGTACAAGCCATGCCAACAGCATCAAATCCGGGACCACAATTAGCGGTTGTGCCTGGTATACGTATGGTTTTCGATAACATATTTTCCTCCGTTTAGATTCCATCAATCTCTTCTGCTTCTACACGAATCACACTTTGTACTTTCGTAACAATAGGCATACCAGAAAGAATGCGTAAAGCCGTGCGTACATTGCCATCAGGCACACGCCAAGTAATCAGTACAATTTCGGCATGACCTTCTTCCTTGCGTTTCTGAATAACCGAATGCAAACTCACTTGTTGCGCACCAAAGACACCTGCAATAGCTGCCAAAACGCCTGGCTTATCTTCCACAAGTAAACGAATATAATAAGGCGATTCCGTTTTTTCAACAGCGCATACCTGGGCATCATCAAAACACGTACATAAAATGCGACTGCTCACGCCATGATGAATATCACGCGCCACATCAATAATATCAGCTGTTACAGCACTTGCTGTCGGCATTTCACCAGCACCCCGACCATAAAACATCGCTTCACCAATAGCATCTCCCTTGACATAAATGGCATTAAATACATCATTGACAGAAGCTAAGGGATGATTTTTGGGAATAAACGCCGGATGTACCCTTACATTGAGTCCAGCAGCCGTTTCTTTTGCGATGGCAATCAATTTAATAATGTAACCAAGCTGCCCTGCATAATCCACATCTTGTGCCGTAATATGCGTAATTCCCTCTACAGAAACGTCTTCTAAATTGACACGTGTATTAAAAGCAATCGATCCTAAAATCGCGATTTTACGCGCCGCATCTAGTCCGCCAACATCGGCTGTCGGATCCGCTTCAGCATAGCCTTTGGCTTGCGCTTCAGCAAGTGTCACATCAAAATCCAGTTTTTCATTGGTCATCTTCGTTAAAATAAAGTTTGTTGTGCCATTGACAATGCCCATGATCTCCGTAATATGGTTGGCTGCTAAACACTGTTTAAGTGGACGAATAATAGGAATCCCACCACCCACACTGGCTTCAAATAAAAAGTCCACATGGTTTCTTTCTGCAGCCTCAAAAAACTCCCGGCCATACAAAGCTACAACATTTTTATTTGCTGTTACAACATGCTTGCCTGCATCAAGAGCCCTCAAAATAAAAGAACGCGCTGGCTCTTCCCCGCCAAGAACTTCCACAATAATATCAATATCAGGATCGTTTAAAATATCATCAACATTCATTGTAATGACAGCATCTGTGTTCACTCCACGTGCCTTGTGCGGATTGCGAACTAAGATTTTCTTTACAACAATGGGCCTACCCACCTTTTCAACAAGGTTACATGTATCTTCTTGAATAATTTTTACCACACCTGTACCAACAGTACCCAGTCCAAGCAAACCAATACAGATCTTATCTTTCATAGGATTCCCCCCCTCCGAGCCATTTCATTTAAGCCTGGCCTAAGATTTCCAAGCGCTTTACTCCCTCGATCATGCGTAATTTATCTAACAATGCCTCTAAATCAACATCTAGATCAGCCGTCTCAATCGAAACAGTCGCATTCGCTACTCCCTGTAATGGGATGCCTTGATTAATTGTAAGCACACTGCCATGATCACTCGCAATGGTATTTAAAACATGCGAAAGTACACCTTGCTTATGTTCAAGTAATAATGCTAATGTTACAATTTTTTCTTGACTAGCCTCATAAAAGGGAAAAACGTAGTCCTTATATTTATAATAGGCGCTACGACTGAGTTCCATTCTTTCCACAGCTTCATTAATTGTTTTGACTTCACCACGTTTTAAAAGTTCTTTCACCTTTATGGTCTTTTTAATTGCCTCTGGCAAAATTTCTTCCCGTACAAGATAAAATACTGCTTTTTGACTCGTCACAATTCCGCCCCCTTTTAGTGCATCTTAAATGGATCATTATCTCTTTACAGTAGACATTATATAATATGATGCGGAATAATACAAGATCAATTCCAATACATTTATAATAAATGTAAAAACAAAAAGCCAGTCCCTTCAGACTGACTTTCTTTCTTTAAAAAATAATGCATATTAAACCGCCACTGCCATCGTTGACTATTTTTTGTAATGTCTCTCTTAATTTGACTTGAGCATTTTCCGGCATGCCTGTCAATTTATTTTGAATGCCTTCACGAACAAGAGCATTTAAGGACTTTCCAAATAAATTAGTTCGCCAAATTTTTTCCGGTTCTCCTTCAAATTCACGCATCAAGTATTGAATAAGTTCCTCACTTTGTTTTTCCGTGCCAATAATGGGTGAAATTTCGGCTTGCACATCTGTCTTAATAATATGCAGTGACGGCGCAGACGCCCTTAATTTGACACCAAAGCGGTTACCTGTGCGAATGATTTCAGGTTCTTCTAGAACCATTTCATCAAGCTGAGGAGTCACAATTCCATAACCTGTTTGACGCACTTCTTCTAGCGCACTAGCTACCTTATCATATTCCCGTTTGGCAACAGACAAATCTTTCATTAGCCTTAACAAATGATGCTCCCCGGCAATAGTGAATCCTGTAAGTTCTTCCAGAACAGAATAAAACAAATCTGGCCGAGCAGTCATTTCAATCACAGCAATACCACTGCCTAAATCCATATCATGCAAAATAACATCGGCCACAAAATCATACCCCGAAAGATCATCAATGGCCCGATCAATATCACGCAATCTTTTTATGTACTGTACAACCTCCTGCACAGCACCATCAAATTTAGTGCGCAGCCAGTGATCACTTTCAAGCTCTTCCACCCATTTCGGCAACGAAATATTGACTTCTTTCACAGGGAATTCGTACAATACTTCTTGCAGGATCCCATAAATATCATCATTTGTTAGCTCGGCACAATTAACAGGAATGACAGGTACATCATATTTTCCTTCCAGCTTCGCGACAAGTTCACGCGTTTCCTTGGCATTTGGCTTATTTGTATTAAACAGCACAAGAAAAGGTTTGCCTAATTCTTTGAGTTCACTTACAACACGTTCTTCAGCCGGAACATATTTTTCGCGCGAAATCTCTGTAACACTGCCATCGGTTGTCACAACAAGACCAATTGTCGAATGCTCAGCAATGACTTTTTTTGTACCCACTTCAGCAGCCTCTTGGAAAGGAACTTCTTCATCAAACCAAGGCGTCAAAACCATGCGCGGCCCGTCCTGCTCCTCATAGCCCAGTGCCCCATCAACCGTATATCCTACACAGTCGACTAATCTGACGCGAACATTGACATTATCTTTAATTGTAATTTCTACGGCTTCATTGGGAATAAATTTTGGTTCTGTCGTCATAATCGTTTTGCCAGCAGCGCTTTGCGGCAACTCATCCTTGGCACGTTCTTTATCATAGGGGTCCGTAATATTCGGCAACACCATATTTTCCATAAAACGTTTAATAAAAGTGGATTTTCCTGTGCGTACCGGACCGACTACCCCTAAATAAATATCGCCGCCAGTACGTTCGGCAATATCGCGGAACAAATCAAATCTTTCCATGCTTTTTATCTCCCTCCCGTCACTTACATTTATATTCTCATAATCAAGCTAATTTTTTTAAACCGCTGATCCCTCCCTTAATATGTACTCTCCCGTCGAGAGGAATAGTCCTACACATACAATAAAATCCAAATTAATCCTTACAAATATATGACAGGCCACGAGTTTTATGACAAAAAAAGACTACAGTGATCATTCCATTTCACTGTAGCCTTCATGATTATTTCCACAACAACTCTTGTTGTACCACTTCTTCTAATTCATGTGTTTTGCCACGCGTCATTAGCTCAAGCACGGCTTCTCGGGAGTTCTTATTTTGATAAAGGACGGCGTAAATCTGCTCTGTAATCGGCATTTCAATATGATAACGCTGGGAAAGTTCATAAGCCGCTTGCGTCGCGCGAATTCCTTCCACAACCATTTTACTGTTCTGCTGAATATCATGGGCTGTCTTTCCGGTTGCAATGAGCAGACCCGCGCGACGATTACGGCTATGCTTGCTTGTGCAAGTAGCAATAAGGTCACCCACACCGCTCAACCCAGAGAACGTAAACGCGTTAGCTCCTAGTGTCACACCGAGTCGCGCAATTTCAGTAAGTCCCCGTGTCATCAATGCGGATTTGGTATTGTCGCCAAAACCTAATCCTTCAGCAATGCCTGCGCCAAGGGCAATAATATTTTTCAGGGCTCCCCCTAATTCAACCCCAATCATATCTGGATTGGTATAGGCCCGAAAATAACAGGTCATTAAGAGATCCTGAATCTGTTCCGCTATCGCACGATGGGGTGAAGCAATAACGGTTGTAGCCGGATAATTGAGTCCCACTTCCTCCGCATGATTAGGGCCTGACAGAGCCGCAATCTTGTCATGATGCTGTGGAAATTCTTCCGCTAATATTTCTGACATGCGTTTATATGTACTAAGCTCAAATCCTTTGGCGGCGGAAACAAGTAAGGCCTGTTTCCGCACAAAAGGAGCGGCCTTCTTTGCCAAAGTACGAAGTATATGGGAAGGTGTCACAAAAAAAATGACATCAGCCGAACTTACGGCTTCCTTGATTTGATCTGTAATAATGAGACGCTTTGGTAAAAAAATGCCAGGAAGATAGGTTTTGTTTTCTCTTGTCTCACATAACTGCTGAACAAATTCTGCACTACGAGCCCAAAGCGTCACAGACGAATATTTTTCGCTTAGCAGTTTGGACAAAGCCGTTCCCCAACTACCAGCGCCAATAACAGCAATATTCAACAGGCTCACTCCTTTTTCATTAGGTCTTTTTTACTGCCTGCTTTAATTTTTAATTCTTTCCCTTTAAGAAGACGCTCAATATTGGGTTTATGACGGAAAATAACAAACAAGGCGGCGACAATGCCAAAACAGAAAAATTCCCATTGTGTATTGAACAACCACATGCTAACCGGTACCAAAAAAGCAGCTGTAATAGAAGCAAGCGACACATACCGCGTAATAAGCACAACGACAAGCCACACGGCAAAAACAATAAGCGTCACTTTAGGTACTAAAATAGCAATGACACCCAGTCCCGTAGCCACACCACGCCCGCCTTTAAACTTTAAGAAAATAGGCCAATTATGACCCACAATAGCAAAAATTCCACCAACAAGCTCAGCCTGTGCTGTTCCCACAAGGTAACTGCCTAGATAGACACCCACGATGCCCTTCAAAGCATCCGTAATGAGTACGGCAATAGCCGGCTTCACACCGAGTACGCGAAAAGCATTGGTAGCACCAATATTTTTACTGCCAAACTGGCGAATATCAACACCACAAAAATTCTTCCCAATAATTAATCCATTGGGGATAGACCCGATAAGATAGCTAAGGAAAGCAACGAGAGCATAGAACATCATCAAATCCCCTTCTTAATCGTCTTGTTTTTTACCCCGCATAATTAAATGCAGTGGTGTTCCTTCAAAACCAAAGGCTTCTCTTAATTTATTTTCCAAATAACGCCGATAAGAAAAATGGACAATTTCCGGTTCATTGACAAAGAATATAAAAGTCGGCGGCTTAATACTCACCTGCGTTGTATAGTAAATTTTTAAACGACGACCTTTATCAACAGGCGGCGGACTAATATTAACGGCATCTTCAATGACTTGATTGAGTACGCTTGTCGAAACGCGCATATTATGCTGTTCAGCCACATATTTGACAATTTCCGTTATACGCTGTACACGCTGCTTTGTTAAGGCTGAAATAAACAGGATAGGAGCATACTGCATAAAGGCCAATTCAGCTCGAAGATTGTCTGTAAAGCGCAACGTCGTTTTATCATCTTTATCAACAAGATCCCATTTATTAACGACAATGGCTATGCCTTTGCCAGCTTCATGAGCATAGCCGGCAATTTTTTTATCTTGATCTGTAATGCCATCTACAGCATCAATGACCATCAGAACAACGTCACAACGATCCACAGCCCGGAGGGAACGCATCACGCTATATCTCTCTACAGGAATATCTACCTTGGCTTTTCTTCTCATGCCTGCCGTGTCAATGAGAACATATTTTTGACTGTCTTTCACAAAATGCGTATCAATGGCATCACGTGTTGTCCCCGGAATATCACTCACAATAACACGCTCTTCACCCAAAACGGCATTAACCATGGAAGATTTTCCTACATTAGGACGGCCAATAAAGGCCACCTTGATTTCATCGTCTTCTGTGTCATTCTCTTTTTCTTCTGGAAAAGCTTCAACAATAGCGTCAAGCAAATCACCTGTATTTAATGCATTTGTCGCGGAAATGCCAATGGGATCGCCTAAACCCAAATTATAAAATTCATAAAGTCCCTGACTGTCTTTCGGACTATCAACCTTATTCACAGCAACTACAACTGGTTTTTTCGCCCGTCTGAGGATAGAAGCCACCTCCTCATCAGCCTGTGTAATGCCTGTCTTGGCATCGACCATAAACAAAATAACATCGGCTTCATTAATAGCAAGCTGCGCCTGAATACGAATATTTGTTGCAATCACATCCTGACCTTCCAACTCAATACCACCTGTATCAATCATAGTAAATTCACGACTAATCCATTCAGCATCCATATACAAACGGTCACGCGTCACGCCCGGAAAATCATCTACAATGGCCACACGTTTTTTCGCGATTCGATTAAATAGGGTTGACTTGCCCACATTCGGTCGACCAACAATTGCGACAATGGGTTTACTCATATTCCATCACCTTTCAACTCTTTTAAGTCTTTCATTTCTGTCACAAGATCAGCGATTGACACTACTTCTTGCGGCGCATAGCGCCCAGTAAGCACCACTTCACAGTAACTATTTTTATTTTTTAAAAAGTTTACCACTTCAACTGTCGAAAGCAATCCGAAAGCCAATGCAAGATTGATTTCATCTAGAATAACAAGATCGTAGTGACCTGAGGAAATCTTTTCTTTCGCAAGCAGCCAACCTTGCTGAGCTAATTCTTTATCCACGGGGTCAGGATCTTTTAAATTCACAAAACCCGGACGACCAGCTGGAATAATTTCAAAATTCGGTAAAATTTTATGTACAGCCGTTTCACCGTAACTTGCTTCATCTTTCATAAACTGAACCATACTGGACATGAAGCCTTGTCCAACAGCGCGGAGCATTAAGCCCAAACTGGCTGTAGTCTTGCCTTTGCCATTTCCTGTATAAACCTGAATGAGTCCACATTCATTCATGGGTTACCTCCAGTTAAGTAATAAGCTAACTAAGTCTTTAGCAAAGTCTGCCGTTTGAACCTTCACGGCAAGCTTCTGGCCTACCTCAGTAGGCGTAGTATTATCAAGAAAAACATTTTCACCCTTGCGCAAAGCGATGCCAGGCAAAATAATGCCATCACGCGGCCCGTCTAATTTTTGAAGCTGATTGATAATATCCTGACCAGTTAATAAACCGGTGACAGTAATATGTGTACCAAAAAAAGTATTTTCAACAGGCACAACCCGCACATGAAGGTTTTTAACAACTAATTTAGCTACAAGGGGAGCAATAATCTTGGCTGATGACACACCGCAAACAACATCAAGATGGATAGACTCAGTATACCCCGCTGAACTTACTGGGCATTGTTGCCACTCATCGATAAAACAACGAACAAGACCAATGCCATTTTCCAGTTGCGGAAAACCATCATATTCCTCCGCAGGCGGCAAAGAGCGCCCTGCAGCAACATAAAATTCATCAGCCAAATAAACAAAGGTTTTACCTTGCTCACTGCGACAACGCTGCTGCCACACAGTCACTTGATCAATAATTTCAGCACAATCCATAGGGGCAAATCCCTTTAGATCAAAACAATGACCGCGATGTTTTGTTAGCCCCACAGGTACAATCGCAAGAGAAAGCGCCGCAGGCACCAAACGGTAAATATCTTCAAAGGTTTTTTCGAGCTGCTCACCATCATTAAATGTAGGACATAAAACAATTTGCCCATGGAAATCAACACCACAAGCAATCAGTTCCTGAAGCTGTTCCATAATATGAGCCGACTTTTTATTGTTTAACATTTGCGCCCTCAGAGCGCCATTTGTCGTATGAATCGATACATAAAGGGGTGATAAATGAAGCCGACGAATACGATCATGATCTTTCGTTCCCAAGTTTGATAGCGTAATAAAATTGCCATATAAAAAAGACAAGCGATAATCATCATCTTTTACATATAAACTCTCACGCATGCCAAGAGGCATTTGATCAACGAAACAGAAAATGCATTGATTCGCACAAGAACGCACTTGATCAAAAACAGCGTTTTCAAATTCAATGCCTAAAGTTTCATCAAAGTCTTTTTCAACCTCAAAGGTAACTATTTCGCCTGACTTTTTGGCAACATCCAGCGTAACTGTTTCATCAGCGAGAGCAAAACTTAAATCAATAATATCTTGTACAACTTCACCATTCACTTTAAGAATAATATCACCGCTCACCAACTCAAGCTCTTCAGCAATACTCCCCTGTTGCACTTGGGCCACAACTGCTTTTAATGCCAACTTTCTCACTCCCTGAAAAAACATTCCTCATTATGAAGAGTTTTCCTGCATATTTATTCTAAACGAAAAGAGTGATGAACAAAACATCACTCTTTTTTATGAACTATGATGAATACCCGCATCGATTATACCATATTTTTGCTAGTTATTCACCATTTTTATTTTCCTTGTTCTTATCCTTGTCCCTGTCTGATTTTGACGCAAAGAGGTTAGTAAACTCCGTTGTTGTAAATTGTTTCAGCTTGCCGCCCGCTTCTTTTAAGCTCCCTGTGCTAATAAACAGAAAAGCCACAACGCCCATAACAAGTAACCCAATCAGGATACCCATCGATTTCATGGAACCTGACATGCCTGTTGTCGCCGTCCCCATGCCTGAGGCACCACTCACGCCGTTTGCGCCGCTTTTACCAAGGACTGTCGGCAAAACATCGGCGAATAAAGCAATACCATGCTCTGCTGATGGTCTGTCATTAGCCTGCGACCCCACTTCTACCAACATGGAACGAGGATGAAGATCTTGATTATAATCGCCGCCTTTGGCAAAAAAGATGCCCTTCACCAAGCCTGGATGCTGATTATCAGCCACTGATTTCAACTGTAGCGCATAATCTTCAATTTGTTTACCTGTAGGACCATATTTTCCAACAACAAGTTGCACTTTTGAAACATCTTGACCATCGATCGTTGCTTTATACACTTCCGGCGGTGCAGAATCACGATGAACATCAAATACGGCATCTGGCTGTTGTTTTAACAAATCAATGACAGTACGTCGGGAGCGTTCATAAGCCATATCATCATGAGGATCATGGCGTGCATCAGAATGAATAACTTCCATTCCGTCAGCTTGTAGAGCCTGAGCAAAGGCATCGCCTACCTTGTAAACACCGCCAGCACCATAAATACTGTCTTTGCCATCTGTTGGTACATAGGATTCATCAGAATGAGTATGATAAATGGCGACTTTTCCACCTTGTGCAGCATGAACGATGCTCGGCTGAAGCCAGGCCCAAATGGATGCATGCCCAGGAAAGGCCTCAGCTAAATTCATCGTTTCCAAATATTTTGCCTGCACTGTTGTGCCTGTGATGGACATCACCTCATAGCGTTTATTATCAGCCGTTAAAAACTGATCACCCACACCTACTTTCCAACCCGTTTGATAAACAAGCTGGCCTTGCTCATCAAACATATTAAAACAGGTCGTACCTTCCGCAGCAGCTTGAGCACAGGAAGTGCTGAACACAAGTAAGCAAATAACCAAAAAGACAATCCTTTTATTCATCTTTATCACCTCCGGCAGGAAAACGAATCATATTGTCTTTTTTTGTTTCCACATCCTTCTCAGTCTTTTCTACTGATTCTAACTGATCATGTGTAAGGTGCTCTGATTCTTGTTTTTTTAGTTTGTCTTTCAGTGACAGTTCTTTGCTAAATTCATAGAGTCCCTCTGGACGATGGCTGCCAAGAACTGGCCCACCTTGGATTTTTTCTCGTGTTTCACCAATCAGTTCAGCAACCATTACACCCACCAGACCGGCGATGATCGTCACATCAAAAGCCCCAGCACCTCCCATGGCGGTTGTACCAGCTAACCCACTGCGTACTAAATTAACCATATGCAAAATATCGCTCAAAATAATACCAAGCACACCACCAATAAAGGCGCTTCGGCGCGAACGACCCGCAGCATAGGCAATCAAGCCGGCGGCAATTCCATAGATTAGTTTTGGATCGAGATACATTGTTTCCGGTTCACTTGGCAAATAATTCGCCCCTAGCGTAACCGTAGCAGCCACAAGCAGTGCGGCAAGAATGGCCCGAACACGTTCGCCAGTTTCATCGGCCTTCACAATAAGCCACAGGCAAAGCAAAGCAGGCAGTAAAGCCCCCCCCACATTGACACTTACCTCAACAGGCGTTCTCATGATTGTAAAATCTACAAAACTACCAGCAATCATGGCTGCAATAAATAGTAATGCCTGTTTGTCTGTAAGGCGCATTCTATCTAAAATGCGTTGAGCCAAACCAAAGTAGATTAAAACCCCCACAATAAGCAACAGAATCATGCCAATTGGCATCCCCATCATTCTCCACCCCTTATGTTTTTAAATATCCTAGTCCATTATTGATAGCTTTTCCGGTCATAAAAAAACTATACGAAAGGAAACCATTTAGCACGCATAACAAAAAAAACAAGCCCTTGGATGAATCTCCAACGGCTTGTTTACATACCATGATTGAATAAAATTCTTAATGCCTTATTTGATGAACTACATCGATCATCGTACCATCGCGATATTCAACTAGGGCCACAATCTTGTCACCTGTTTTAATTGGCTTAGGCGTACCGGAAATTTTTTCAGCTACTTCCTTTAATTCATTGATTTCCCTAATAGGAAGACCGGCTTTAATTAAACAAGCTTTCAGCTCTTGCCGACGAGGATTGACGGCAATGCCTCGTTCCGTAACTAATACATCAATAGTCTCCCCAGGTGTAGCCGCCGTTGTCACACGATCGACAATGGTCGATAACCGTCCGCGAAGTAAATTAGCTACAATAATTGTCAGATTCGCTCCGGCAGCGGCATCACTATGCCCGCCTGAACCGCCCATAATCATGCCATCTGAACCTGTGACGACATTGACGTTAAAAGACGTATCAATTTCCGTTGCACCCAAAACAACACAATCCAGCTTATTCACGGCACAGCCATTATTAAAAGGGCTGGCATAGAAACCGGCACTAATTTCCAGATGATTCGGATTGGTTGCAATAGAATGAATGGCATCTAAATCAAAGCCTTGCACATCGAGAATTTTTTTAAACAGTCCCTGCTCCAACATTTCTACCATATATCCCGTAATTCCGCCTAATGCAAAACTCCCTGTTACACCGGCCTTTTCCATCATTTGCCGAACAAAATGAGCCGTAGCTAAGGATGCACCGCCAGCACCGGTCTGAAAAGAAAAACCCTCTTTGATCATGCCAACAGCTTCAATTACCTTGGCTGCAGTTGCCGCAATCTTCAATCCCACCGGATCTTTCGTAATCCGCGTTGTTCCAGAAACAATGCCTGTTGGATCACCTACGCTCGCCACTTTTACAACATAGTCGACACGAGTCTGAGGAATCGACACAGGAGACAAAGGATAGTCAACAAGATAATCTGTTACTGCCACAACATTGTCGGCATATTCAGCATCAGGAAAGGCATAACCCAAGGAGCCGCAGGCAGCAGGCCCCATGATACCATTCATATTGCCATAATCGTCAGCAGCGGGAGCCGCAATAAACGCAACATCAATTTTTAATTGACCATATTCAATAGCACGCGCTCTTCCACCATGAGTGCGTAAAATAACGGGTGTATCCAATATGCCACAGGACACAGCTTCGGCAACAGGACCGGAAATATAGTTTGTGTCCAAAGAAGTAACAATTCCTTGTTTGATGTAATCCACAATTGGGGCATGAACAGGAAAAATAGAACTCAGGGCAATTTTTAATCCTTTCATTCCCCGCTTTTCGGCAATGGCTAAAACCTGATTGACGAGGCCATCGCCATTGCGCAAGTGATGATGAAAAGATAAGGTCATACCATCTTGAATCGGAACTTTATCAAACACTGCTTCAATATTTGTGAGTAGCTTGCTTTGACGAGGTTTAATGGTTTTCAACCTGGTTGATTGCCTAGTAATAGATGGTTGATGAGAAAAGGCCCCATTAAACGGCGTAATTTTCCCATAACCATCAGCAAATTCTGGTATTTCACGGCCTAATAAATTTTTCATTGTTCTCTCCCCTCAGTAAGAAGTCCGACCCTGCGGGCTAATTGAATAGTACGCTCAGCACGACTCACAATAGGAGCGTCAATCATTTTTCCATTCAGAGCAATAACTCCTGAACCTTGTATTTTCGCTTGTTCAATGGCTGCAATCACTTGCTGCGCCCAGACGATTTCGTCCTGACGGGGATTAAAGCGTTCGTGAATGACATCAATCTGCCGTGGATTAATCGTTAACTTACCTTTGAAACCAATTTGTTTGGCAAAAGCCGTATCACGAGCAAGGCCTTCAAAATCATTGACATCAGTAAAAGGTGTATCAATGGATTGGATAGCCGCCGCTGCTGCCGCATTAACAAGCAGCGAACGTGCCGTCACAATTTCCAGGCCTTCTTTGGTCCGCTCTGCCCCCAAAGTGGCTGTGTAATCTTCGGCACCAAAAGCCAAGGCAACCAAACGCTTACTTGCTCTAGCAATGGGATAGCACTCGGCAATTCCACGCGGTGTTTCAATTAAAGCAATGATTTTTACGGGCCTTTGTCCAGGAAATTCCGTTTTAGCAATAAGTTGTTCTACTTCATGTATTTCTTCAGCACATTGCACTTTTGGAACCATTAGCGCATCAGGTTGACAAGGTACAATGGCCTCAATATCCTGAGCAGCAAAGGTATCGAGTGAATTAATTCGAACGACGCGTTCACTGCCCCTATAATCTACAAATCGCAAGGCCTGACTAACTAGAAAACGAGCGGCATCTTTCTCTTGTGGTGAAACAGCATCTTCTAAATCCAGTATGACTGAATCCGCACCAAGAACACCGCCATTTTGCAGCATTCCCGGATTATTACCTGGCATGAACAACATGGTTCTTCTTAAATCCATGACAACATCCCCTTAGTTCGAAGTTTTCTCAGCAAGTGAACGAATTTTTACACCTGCCCGTTCCAAAGCTACTAGCACGCGCGCACGCACCGTACAATCTAATGCTCCACGATCGACTGCCTTAATCAGAACGTCTGTAACGCCTTGACTAGTCACAGTATCCAAAATTACTTGACGTAAAACTTCACCATATTGAGCAAGCACAACACTTTCGAGTTCAAGCTTAATTCCGCTGCCTTTGAAATTTGGCGCAAGAGTAATCATAATATCATTTGATTCTAATGTTCCAGACTGAGTTGCTGTAAGCATTTGACTCACTGTTCTATCATCCTTTCTTTATCTTTCATCTCATGACATCACTAGCTAACAAGCCGCATCAAAATAGCTCCAAGAACAACCATACATCCTCCGCCTAGCCTTGTTGACACCTGGGCGAAAGGCATTAATTCCATACGATTGGACGCTGAAAGAATAGCAACATCGCCTGTTCCACCGAGTCCACTATGACAAGCCGTGACAATAGCTGATTCCACCGGATACATATTCATGAATTTACCCACATAAAAACCAGAAGCAACCATCGAAATAACTGTCATCACCACAGTAATTATATAAGCGGGATTAACGACAGCAATAACGTCTTTCCAAGGAGTATACAAAACGCCTACACCCACAAGAAGAGCCCAAGTCAAATTAGATGCGACAAAACGATACATCTGATAAGCACCTTGTTCCATACGAGCAGGCATAATCCCCAAGGCTTTCACAATTGCAGCAGAAAAAATCATAATAATCGGAGCCGGAATAGGAATAAATTTACTTAATAGCTGACCGAAAACATAAAAACTACAGGCAATTAATAGACCAGAACCCATAAGTAAAAGGTCAACAGATTTTTCTGTGTTTTGTGCCGAACGCATGGCAGTGTCATCACCTGTTTTTACAAGTAAACCGTTGCCAGTTAACTCTGGTTTCTTCTCACCTAATTTGCGTAAAGCACCTGACAGCATAATCGCTGTTACATTGCCAAGCATGGCTGCCGGAACCAATTGGGGAATAAAATTCTCATAAGGCAAATTTAAAATTTCAGAATAAGCAACAGAGAGAGGCAAAATTCCCTCGCCTAGACCACCTGATAAAATCGGCATAATGACGTAAAAAAACGAATGTTCTATTCCTAATCCGAGTAACGCTCCCACACCCGTACCAACAACGACACAAGCAGCCGAACCAACCAATAAGGGAATAAACATTCGTAAAAACCCTTGAATCAAAATAACGCGCAGCATACCTAAAATACTGCCTGTAATTAAGCAGGCGATATAAAAATATAAGAAATTAGACCCTTTCATAAAAGCCGTCATGGCTTTCAATGAACTATCATTTAATAAATGATAAAAAACCATAATAGATGGAATAAAAATAGATAAAATTGCTGGACCGCCAATATCTTTTAAAATGGGTACCCGCAGACCAATATCGCCTAATAATATACCCATGATCATCAAGATGGCAATACCACCAATCATATCAGCCGGAAGTTTTCCATACACTGAAGCGGCATAAATAATAGCAGCCAACACTAAATACAAGGGAAGTGGAATCGGGCCTACCTTCAACGATTTTAATTGTTCCAAACTAAATGATGACTGTGAAACATCGGAGTGCTCTGTTTTCATGATTTTTCCTCCTACAATTTATTTTAAATCTTACTAAAATTATAAGATCTTATATGAATAATGCCAATTTATCGAAAGTTATAAAAACATTATGTAATTAAAGTAAGTCAAAAAAATCTCCTAAATAGAATACTCTTCTATCTAGGAGATACTTAAAAATGAGGTTTTTAAAAAGCAAGTTCCTTCAACGTATATTTATATAAATGAATCGGACGCCCTACGGCGCGATAAGTCAACTTTCCTTCTAAAATACCAATACTCGCCAAAAATTTCAGATATTTTCTTAGTGATACGCGCGATACACCGACTTGTTGCGCCATTTCTTCCGTTGAAAAAGGAGCAGCACTTTGTTTAATATGTTCAAAAATCAAAGCTAATGTTTCTCGGTCCAACCCTTTCGGTAACTCCCCCTGAGCTCGTTCACTTTTCGCTAAAATTTGCCGATCAATTTCAACTTGGTCCAGTACTTCACTTTCGTCAATTAAACGTGTACGCTCTTTATAATCGGAGAGAGCTGCACTAAATCTCTCAAATTCAAACGGTTTAATTAAATAATCCACTACCCCTTGGCGCAATGCCTGTTGGATACTGCGAGTGTCACGAGCGGCCGTAACCATAATGACATCCACTTCATGACAAGCTGAGCGAACAGAATTCAATAATTTCATACCATCAATATTAGGCATATACAAATCCAATAAAATTAAATCTACAACATTATTTTCTAAAAACGTCAAAGCTTCAGCACCATTTCCGGCGATACCTGCTAAACAAAAACCCTCTACTTGCGACAAATAGCGCTTATTTAATTCGGCAACCATGGGATCGTCTTCCACAATGAGTACCTGGATCAATCTAACTCCCCCTTGCAATAGTAAGGAAGGCTTACTGTAAAATGTGTTTCTTCCCCTGAATGGGTACATAATTTTATTTGACCATTTAATTCTTCAACAGCACGCCTAACCAAAAACAAGCCAAAACCACGATTTTCCGCCTTTGTTGAATAGCCTTTTAAAAAGATCTGTTGACTGATATCTTGATCAATACCCGGTCCGCTATCAACGACATCAATCACTAATAAATGGTCCTGATAAACGAACGATAAATCCACACGTTTAATTACTTGATCTTTTACCGCATCAAAGGCATTGTCAATAAGATTTCCCACAATTGTGACAAGTCCATGACTCATCTCAGAATGGGCCGGTTCAGGCAAAAAACTATCTTTCGCGAGTACCATATTTATTTTCATTTCACGGGCTCTACTAAATTTACTAAGTAAAAAACCCCCTAATACAGGGTCACGAATACAATGACCAACGAACTGAATCTCCGCTTCTTGGGCATTGGCTAATTCATTAATATAACCAGCAAGCTGTTCATACATTTGTAGCCGCACAAGTCCCAAAATAACATGTAGCTTGTTCATAAATTCATGAGCCTGAGAACGCAACGCTTCGACGTAACTGCTCACACCCGTCAATTCTTCCGCCAGTTGACGCATCTCCGTCATATCACGAAAAGTTGCAATAGCACCGACGATTTCATTATTTACAATAATAGGAAACCGGTTAGTTAGGATATTGACGCCATTCATGTCTTGTTCTTGGTCCAATTCTGACTTTCCACTTGCAAGCACTTCGATTAAGCGCGAATGAGGAATACAATCATCAACAAACTTTCCTGTTGGATTACTCAAAATACCGGAGCTTTCCAAAATTCTCAGTGTCTCAGCATTGGCAATGGTTACGATACCATTTTGATCGACTGCCAAGACGCCTTCGCGCACCGATTGCAACATGGCGCTACGCTCTTCCACCAGTTTGGCAATGGCAAAGGGCTCTAAACCAAATAATGTTTTTTTGATATTTTTTGATAATAACAATGCAAATCCAGTTCCTGTAATCAAACCCAAAATCGTTGCAAAATAAATAATGCGACGACTTTCTCCGACAGATCTTTCGACATCATCAAGTAAAATTCCTACAACGACAGCACCAATCTGGTGACCATCACCTGCAAAAACAGGCGTAAAAGCTCTTAAGGAAATACCACGTGTACCTGTGGCAGAAGATACATATTCCATACCATGCAAGGCCTGAACTTCATCGCCCCCCATAATATGCTGACCAATCAGCGTATCATCAGGATGAGATTTACGCATACCTTGCATATCAAAAACAACAACAAATTCTACATTGGCACTGCTACGAATCATTTCTGCGTAAGATTGAATGGCCGCATCGTCTTTTCCCGTCAATAACCCATCCATAACAATGGGTGCATGAGCCACAATGTGGGAAATATCCATAGCCCTCTCGCCCGAGGAAACACGAATATTTGTCTCAATACTGCGTGTGATCAAAATATTCGTAACCAACAAAGACAGTGCAACAACACCGCAAACTAACAAGATAATTTTGGTTTGTAATTTTAAAGGCGAATGATATTTTTTCATAAAAGAAGCTCTTAATCCCCCTTGCAAGCTATACTAAAAGCATGGCTCATGAGCCATGCTTTTATCGATTTGCAAATAAAGTAGTAGAAATATTACGTTCAGTGAGCCATTCACGCGTTCGTCCCGTAATAACTACGGGTTTTTTATGTAACTGACTACAATTCGTTGCCCCCACAAGAAGCATATATTTTTTTATTGCATTTAAAAAAAATTGAAACTGTTCAATCACTGCCTGCATATCATAAGCAGTAACAGCGCGTAGCCAAGGAGCCGCCATCCCAACCACTTGCGCCCCAATAACGAAGGATTTTACTGCATCAAGTGGCGTCCGTACACCACCAGAAATCATCAAATCAAGGTTGTCAGGCAAAACTGATTGAACCTCAATGGCACTAATCACTGTCGGTATTCCCCATGAAAGTAGTTCTTCATCAGGTTGCTGTTTGGAACGAGCCGCTTCAATCGCAATAAAATTTGTACCACCCGTGCCACTAACATCAATGCCCTGGATTCCTGTCTTACTGAGTAGCCGAGCTTGTTCACGGGCCATGCCTGTGCCAACTTCTTTTACAATAACAGGAACATCAAGGGCAGTAACAATTTTTTCAATGTTACGCAAATAACCGCAAAACGTACGATCTCCTTCAGCCATCATCATCTCTTGCGCCGGATTGAGATGGATTTGAAGTGCATTGGCCTGAATAAGTTCCACTGCCTGGCGAGCTTGCCCGCAAGTTGCATGAGCACCTAAATTGGCAAAAATAATTCCCTGTGGATTCATTTTGCGAATAACCTGATAAGATTCACGATACGCTTGCCGTTCAAGAGCGGAAAATACAGAACCTACTGCCATAGCACTATGCGTAGCAGCTGCAAGTTTAGCCAAATTAGCATTAACTACTGTCACATCTTCGCTGCCGCCTGTCATCGCATTGATGACAACAGGATGGGTTAGATGATATCCCAAGAAGGGAACGCAAAGATCAATTGCTTGATAATCCATTTCAGGCAAGGCATTATGAATCAACGTAAGATCATCAAAGCCAGCTTTTGTAGGACCGTCTGTCAATTCTAAAGTATAGTGAATATGATCAAGTTTACGAGACTGGCGAGACATACTATTTTAACCCTTTAAGTAGGTCTTTAAATTTATCACCCAGAGTTACATGGAGACCATTTTCATTGCCTAAATAATGTTGAAATTCTTTGCGTTCTATTTCAGCTTGAGCCGCCTTGATACTCAGAGCAATTTTCTTTGTGTCTTCCTCAACACTCAAAATCTTCACTTTCACAGTTTGTCCCTTACTTACAACATCTTCCACTTTAGCAACACGCTGCTCAGCAAGCTCTGATAAATGGACAAGCCCTTCCACACCATTGCCGATGGCAACAAAGGCCCCAAAAGCCGTAATTTTTGTTACAGTACCTTCAACAATTTTACCAGGAACAAACTCAGCCACCTTGTCGTACCAAGGATCCTTCTGAACTTGCTTAAGGCTAAGGGCGATTCGCTTAGCAGCCTTATCAACCTTCATAACCATGACAGATACAGCATCACCAACAGCTACGACTTCTTCTGGCGATGCTACTCTTTCCCAAGAAAGATCCGATATGTGTACTAACCCATCGACACCACCGACATCGACAAAGGCCCCAAATGTTGCCAACCGACTCACCGTCCCATTAATGGTCGAACCCACGACAAGTTGACTATACACTTCTTCTTCTTTTTTACGCCTTTCTTCCTGCAAAATCAATCTTCTCGAAAGAACAGCCTTGTTTTTTTCTTCATCAATCTCAATCGGCACAACCTGTAAAGTTTGTCCTACATAAGATGACAAATCCTCTACAAAATGCATACCTACTTGTGATGCAGGAATAAACACGCGAACACCTGAAAATACTGCAGCCAATCCGCCTTTTATCACTTCAATTACCTTAACTTCTACAGGTGTTCTTTGACTAGCAGCAAGGACAAGCTGTGACCATGCGATTTGTCTGTCAGCCAACAATTTAGAGAGTTTCACAGGAACGTCATCATTATCAAGAGCAACAACATACACTTGAATCATATCGCCAATCTTTACCACTTCATGGGCATCCTCCACAGTCGGAAAAGCCAAATCCGGACGAGTAATAACGCCTTCTGCTTTATAACCAATATCCACAAACACTTCATCTTTGTGAACAGCAACCACTTTTCCTGGAATCACCGATTCTACTTCAAGCTTCATACTTTGTTCGTTAACCAATTGTTCCATCTCTTCCACCTTATAAACTACCTCCTCTATAATCCAATCCGGAGTTGAAGCTCCGGCTGTAATTCCAATACTCTTCACACCTTTAAACCACTCGGGTCTTAATTCCTGAGCTGTCTCGATATGATAAACAAGTTCATTAATCTCTTGGCACACATCAGCTAATCGTCGTGTATTGGCACTATTTTTCCCGCCAATAACAATCATCCGTTCCACTTGCTGCGCCGTCTGAATAGCCGCACTTTGACGCTGATCCGTAGCTGTACAAATTGTACGGTTGACGATAGCCGAAGGATATCTTTCTTTCAGTACATCTAACATCTCTTCAAAGCTTGCAGCAGAAAAAGTAGTTTGACTGACAATCCCCACTTTTTCAAAATTTGGCAATATTGCTTCTCTAATTTCAACAGCACTTTCGAAAATTAGTGCAGTATCTTGGGTCCAGGCGGCAATACTTTGCACTTCGGGATGATTTCTTTCACCAATAATCACCACTTGATAACCAGCATGATAAAAATCTGCTGCCTGCTGTTGAGCTTTTTTTACATGTGGACAAGTAGCATCCATAATCTGTAGCTGTTTATTTTTTGCTTCTTTGTAAATATCAGGCCCTACGCCATGGGAACGAATAATGACAATGCCTTCGGAAACTTCGGCAAGATCATCAGCCACGCCAATCCCTTGATTACAAAATTTTTCAACAACTTGCGGATTATGAATAATTGGTCCAAGTGTACAAATATTCTGAGCTGTTCCAATGGCCTGCTCAACCATTTCAACAGCTCGTTTCACACCATAGCAAAAGCCACAATGCTGTGCTACAATAATTTTCATAATTCCTCCTGCAATTAAATCAACATACCTTTCTATTATAAGTCCTTTTACTAAAATCTTTCAATCTTTTCTGTTATTAAGATGAAATATTTATAAGAAAAAAACAAAAGGAGCCTCGCGGCTCCTCTCAAGACTTTTTGACATAACCAATTAATTAACTTGGAATATTTGGCGGCGTATCGCCAAATTGGCAAACAGGTTCCACTTCCGTATTCATCCCAATTGGATGATCCGTCTTTAAAAGTTCAGCCCATTTACGTAAGGAATCAATCAGTGTAATACCGACAAGAATAATCAGTACGATACTGATTATTTCATTCAGAGTTTTACCCGTTTTACTATAAGTCTCAATATTCAGGATTCCAGCCCACACAACAGTAACGGTTAAAAACGCTAGCGGTGCTGCCGTAATCCAGGCATAGGCTTTTTTAGTCCCAATTTTTAAGATAATCGTCGTACCTAAAGACAGTGTTACAAGAGACAACAACTGATTGGCCACACCAAACAGCGGCCAAATAGTTGCTACATCACCACTATAGAGAAGATAACCCCAGAAAAAGCTTACAAAACCGCTTGTTACTAAGATTCCTGGCCACCAACTTGTTTCACCCAGTTTTGGTGAAGCATAATGTCCAAGCATATCTTGCAAAATATAGCGAGCAACACGCGTACCGGCATCAATGGTTGTCAAGATAAAGAGGGCTTCAAACATAATGGCAAACTGATACCAATAGTTCATTAAGTGACTCATTCCACCAATACTTGAAAATACATGAGCCATCCCCACTGCAAGTGATACGGCACCACCAGGACGATGTGCCACATCCATGCCCACAAGTTCCGACAAGCGGGAAAGTTCAACAGGGGGTATACCTAAGTTAGCAAAAACAGCTGCAGGCGTATTGATGGCAAAATAATCGCCAGGCGCAAGAACAACAGCCGAAATCAAGGCCATAACAGCCACAAATCCTTCTGTAAGCATTCCGCCATAAGCGATAAACCGTGATTGCGATTCCTTCTCAATCATTTTAGGCGTTGTGCCTGAACTAATGAGTGAATGGAAGCCAGAAATAGCACCGCAAGCAATCGTAATAAATACATAGGGCCACCACGGCCCAGGAATAATGGGTCCACCGCCATCCATAAATTTCGTCGTAACCCCCATTTGCATGACGGGTTGAACAATCAAAATACCAAGTGCTAACAAAGCGACTGTACCTATTTTCATATAAGAACTCAAATAGTCACGTGGAGCAAGCAGTAACCAAACAGGAAGTACTGCTGCTACAAAACCATAAGAAGGTAAAATAACCGATAACTGATCCTTAGTAAAAGTAAAATAATCAGCTACAGCACTGCCAGGAATCCAGCTACCTGTAACAACCGCACCAATTACAAGCAAAAATCCCACAATAGAAGCAGAACGAATAGCTCCTGGAGAAACCTTAAACATATAAAGACCGATAACAATGGCAATCGGTATGGTCATAAAAATCGTATAAACGCCCCAGGGATTCTTAAATAGAGCATTTACAACAACGATAGCCAGACCTGCCAGTGCAACAATAATAATAAAGAAAATTGCAAGTGAAGTAGCTACGCCTGTAATGGGCCCTACTTCACGACGAGCAATAACCGCAAGTGATTGCCCATTATGCCGAGTTGAAGCAAATAGAGTAATGAAATCATGAATACCACCAGCAAAAATGGAACCAAGCATAATCCACATAAAACCAGGTCCCCACCCATACTGCGCGGCAAGCACAGGCCCAATGAGCGGCCCCGCGCCAGCAATAGCTGCAAAATGATGACCAAACAAAACATATTTATTTGTCGGGACAAATTCTCTACCGTCATTACAACGGTAAGCTGGAGTAATGTTTTTGTCATTCAACATCAACACTTTTGTTGCCACAAACGCTGAATAATAGCGATATGCCAAGATAAAGGCACATAATGAGACGACTAATAACATCACTGAATTCAAAATTTCCACCTCACATTCTTATTGTTAAATAAGATTGCCCTTTCCTCCTTTTGATTAAATTTCAAATTATTCATATTTATATAATACCTTAATATTCAAAATATATCAACACGTAGTTTTTGTTATCATGTAACATAAAGTAAAGGAGAACAATCAATTGATTGTTCTCCTTTACTTTATGTTACGGCCGGTGAAAAAAGTCCAGCATGTTTTGAATAGACTGCATCACTTGTGCAGTAAGATTAATATGATCAGGCCCTGAATTCTTATCAGACGGATAAATGGCTTTGCCAAAATGCACTTCAAACCGCGGAAAAATGTTTCCGTTACGAAACAGTAAGTTTGTACCCATAATTGCAACAGGAATGACAGGCACACCTGCCTTACTTGCGATAAGTTCTAAACCAGCTTCAGGTTTCTGCAATTTTCCATTTTTACTCCGTGTACCTTCCGGGAAAATACCGACAACTTCACCCGCTTTTAGCAAATTAATTGCCGTGCGAATGGCTAGTCTGTCTGCTGTGGCGCGTTTAACCGGGAAAGTGCCAAGACCACGAATGATGGCTGAGAAAACAGGAATTTGGAATAGTTCCTGCTTAGCCATATAATGCAAATGGGCGGGAATCGGCGTGGCCACAAGCGGCGGATCCCACAAACTTAAATGATTGGCTGCAATAATATAACCGCCCTGCTTCGGTAAATTTTCCTTTCCTGTTACACGGTAACGAAAAAAGACGGAAAAAATGGCGGAAAAGATGGCCCTTAAACATTCATAAAATATCCCCATAAGATACTCTACCCTTTCCTCCGGCAAATAGTAAGAATGTCCTGCACAACTTGTTCAATTGTCAAATCAGACGTATCCACCAAAATAGCATCGGTTGCCTGAATAAGCGGCGCACAATCACGTTCAGAATCGAGTCTGTCCCGCTCCTCAATTTCCTGCTTTAGTGTAGCTAGTTCCACTGAATATCCTTTGGTTAACAGTTCCTTGTGCCTGCGACTCGCACGTTCTTCCACTGTTGCCGTAAGAAATATTTTCACATCAGCCCGAGGAAGAACAGTTGTACCAATATCGCGTCCATCCATAACAACACCGCCACTCACAGCCATTTGGCGCTGTAAACCAAGCAGTGCCTTGCGAACACCAGGCACCTTGGCCACACTCGCAACAAAAGCTGTAACTTCAGGCGAACGAATGGGTTGTGTAACATCCTGCCCATTGGCAAATATTATCAAGCCTTCTCCCCCATTTTTAAGTTCAATCTGAATAGTACGAGCAACAGCTGTTAAAGCCGTTTCATCCCGAGAATCAAGGTTTTTCTTTCGTGCTTCCCAGGCAATAGCACGATACATAGCACCTGTATCAATATAGATATAGTTAAGTAGACTCGCAACCGTTTTCGCAACAGTACTTTTCCCTGCTCCCGCCGGGCCGTCAATAGCAATCGTCAATCGTTTCATGTTCAATACCCCTTATACAGATAACTTTTCTAAATGATTAAAAAATAGCGGATAAGCGTTTTGCACACATTCCGCTTCATGAATTTTCGTTCCCTTGCTAGCCAATCCCGCAATAGCCATAGCCATAGCTATACGATGATCATACCTCGAATCACAAACAGCATATACGAGTTGCTGAGGTCCCTCTATGATAAAGCTATCTTCATTTACGATCAGTTTTGCACCCAATTTCGTCAGCTCACCTGCAACAGTTGATAAACGATCGGGATCCTTAACATGCAATTCATAAACCCCATCAATACACGTTGTCCCTTCAGCAAATAAAGCAGCTACAACTAAAACCGGAATTTCATCAATAAGTTGTGAAATTTGTTCTTTTTGAATCACAACGCTATGAAGCGGTGCAGTAGATACTGTAATATCAGCCACTTCTTCGTGACCAAAAAAGCGCTGATTTTTCATTTCAATTCTTGCCCCCATTTGGCGAAGAACGTCAATCACGCCTGTCCGTGTCGAATTAATTCCCACATTTGTAAGTGTAATACAACTGTTGGGAATAATGGATGCGGCAACAATCCAATAAGCAGCTGAACTAATATCACCAGGAACAAAAATTTCCGCTGGAGCTATTAATTTTTCAGGCGGATAAAGGGTAACGGTTAAACCATTAACAGCGATATCTACACCGAATGATTCTAGCATGCGTTCTGTATGATCACGGGAACGATGAAGCTCCGTAACACGGGTCGGACCTAAAGCATATAAACCAGCAAGTAAAATAGTTGATTTTACTTGTGCGCTGTCCACATCGGTTATAAAATCGGCCCCTCTTAGCTGAGACACTGGCAAAACAGCAATGGGAATTTTTCTATTTTTAGCACGACAATAAAGTTTTGCCCCCATCTTGGTTAGAGGATCAATAATCTGAGGGACAGGCTGTTGTCTAATGTCATTAGCACCTGTAATGACACTAAAAAAATCTTGACAAGCCAAAATTCCCGTCATTAATTTTATCGTTGTTCCTGAATTTCCCGCCTCTAAAATATCATCCGGCTCTTGAAGTCCATTTAAACCATTACCAGCCACCCATACAGTACCTGAATCTTTTGAATAAGAAATGACAATACCTAATTTTCGAAAACACTCGATAGTAGAAAGACAATTTTTAGAAAACAAAAAATTTTTAATGACTACAGGCTCATTTGCAAGACATGACAACATAATGGCTCGGTGAGAAATTGATTTATCTCCAGGCACATCAATGACTCCTTGAAGCCCCTTGGCTGCTTTCACCTGATATTGTTCCATCATATTTCCTCCTCATAGGATTACAACATCTGCGCTATTAAAACAATGAAATTTCAGAAGAACAACGAAGTCAGGTTAAATTATTAAGTATTCACTGAATTCTCTATGAAAATGTCAATTTCCTTTTTTATGAATTCATTTTACCTTACCTACAGCAATAATGCTACCTACTCCATCAAAAGTCATGCCATTCGTCGGAGTCATTAGATCGTCATGAGGAACCTTAACAATAAATCTTGCTATTTTATGTAAGCTGCTACAGTCAATTTCTACATAATCGCCCTCATACACCAGAAAGCTTACTTCACCGTCATGAAAATTTGCTATTTTTGCGCCATTTACCATGACCCAAATGTCATCACTATTTTGGGGCTCGATCATGCATAAAACAAGTGATTTACTTTTCCGGTGATTCATGAATAAAGAAACCGCTGCAAGCCGACTTTGAGCAACTTCAACCCAAGACGGTTCTGCACTAACATTCTCCTGAGTAATGATAGAAGTTCCTTCAACATAATCCAGTTGAGAAAATGAATGCCGAAAAGTGTCCTGAAACATCAGCAGTTGTGTACCAATAAGCACACTAATACAGATTAGTGTAAATTTAAACAAATATTTTTCTAATTTATTGTCTGAGTACATAATAACAGCTCCTCTTGGCTGTTATTATGCACGAAAAAAAGCCTTGATTATTCTACGGATGCCCTTCCCGCCACGAATCCAGTGGAAAAAGCTGCCTGTAAATTGTAGCCACCTGTAAAACCATCAATATCAATGACTTCGCCCGCAAAAAACAGACCAGAAATGAACTTCGATTGCATGGTTTTAGGATCAATTTCACGCGTTGCCACCCCGCCTGCCGTTACAATAGCTTCAGCTAATGGCCGGGTCCCCTTCACATTTAAGGTGAAGTGCATGATTTGATCCAACAACCGCAGTCTTTCTTCCTTTGTCAATTGATGAACAAATTTATCGCCGTCAATATAAGAAAGATCAATTATGATCGGAATAATTTTTGCTGGTAATAACTCTCCCAATGCATTTTTGAGTTGTTTGCGCGAAAACTTTTCAAAATCACGTTGTAACCGTTTATCAAGCACTTCAGCTGTCAATGCAGGTTTTAAATTAATTTCCACAATAACTTCCGCCGTCACCTTTTGCTTGACATCAAGCCATTTTCCGGCAGCATGACTTAACGATAAAATAATAGGACCAGAAAGACCGAAATGAGTAAAAAGCATTTCTCCAAATTCTTCAGCAATTTTTTTGCCGTTTACAATAAGTGTTGCCCGAACATTTTTGAGTGACAAGCCTTGTAGATCACCGATCCATTCTTCATCGGTTTCAAATGGAATGAGTGACGGCTTAAGTTCTACTATAGTATGTCCCAAGCTACGTGCCATTTCATAACCATCACCAGAAGACCCTGTGCCAGGATAAGAAGCTCCACCTGTTGCAAGAATAACGGCATCAGCCAACACATCCCCGTGATTGGTTGTTACGGCCTTCACTTGACTCTCTTCCGTAACAATAGATTGTACTCTGTAATTCGTCATGAGCTTAACCTTACGTTCCAGTAAAGCACAATAAAACGCCTGTACAACATCCTTTGCCTCATCTGAGACAGGAAATACACGTCCCCCACGCTCAACTTTTGTTGGTACGTCCAGACTTTCCACAAAACGAATCATGTCTTCATTAGAAAAGGCATAAAACGCGCCATACAAAAAAGAGCCATTCCCTGGAATATGCTCAATCATCGTCTTTACGTCACAACTATTGGTAATATTACAGCGTCCCTTACCCGTAATAGCCAATTTTCTACCAATAGACGCCATTTTTTCCACCAAAACAACTTGTCCACCGTGATCTGCTGCACTAATGGCTGCCATCAGACCAGCGGCCCCCCCGCCAATCACAACTATTTTTTTCAAATATAAAACCTCCTGATATATAAGAAAAGCGGGCCACATTGAGCCCGCCGCCTTAAACTTGCTGAATCAAAGATTTTAACCTTCTTACCTCATCAGCCGTAAGCAAGCGATACGCTCCGCGCTTCACACCTACTAAGGTTAAAAATGCTAATTTTGTCCGCTTTAAATCGCGTACAGGATGACCAATAGCTTCAAACATACGACGGATTTGACGATTTTTTCCTTCAAAAATCGTCACTTCCAGCTCAGATACATTTTTGACTTGATCCCTGTTTAAAAGAATGACCTTCGCTGGCTGTGTAAGACCATCTTCAAGTTTTATCCCCTGACGAAGTTTATCCAATTGTTCATCACTCGGCAATCCCAGTACCTTCACTTCGTATACCTTGGGAATATGATGCCTCGGATGCGTAATGGCCTGTGTCAAGTTGCCGTCATTTGTAATCAGCAACAATCCTTCCGTATGATAATCCAACCGTCCCACAGGATAAATACGTTCAGAGATATCTTTCACTAAAGAAGCTACTGTTTCACGTCCTTCGGGATCTTTGAGTGTCGTCACCACCCCTTTAGGTTTATTGAGCAAGACATAGACTAATTTCTCACGATTAATCGCTTTGCCATCGATTTTGATTACATCTTCTAGCTCAACTTTCGTACCAAGCTCAGAGACGGTCTTACCATTCACCTTCACTCGGCCCGCAGTAATAATCTTTTCAGCATCCCTTCGTGACGTCACACCAGCTTGACTAATTACTTTTTGCAAACGTTCTGCCATAACTACTCCTATCTGCAAGTCATTCTGTCATTCATCAATAAAATGGATAAAATCAGTCTGAACTTTACAGGTGCGTATTTTTTTATTATCTTTTGTCATTCTTTCACAACTGCCGCAAATGCCTTCACCACAGCACATAGCAGCATTATTCGTCGCTGCCATGGGAATATTCACATCCGTTCGCTCCATCATATGAATAATTGCCTTATGCTGAGCATCAGGACCTGCACTCACGACCAAATCAGGCCGCAGCGTCTCACTAAGAAACCAATCTGCAATCAGAGGCAGCCCCTCACTGCGTAACGAAGCAACTTCCTTCACTGTCACCCCTAATTCTTGAAATTCATGACCAACAAATATTTTACCGACATGACCAGGTGCCAAAATAGCAACTACTTGATTGTTATGGGTCCGTAAAGTTTTAATAATCGGCCATGCAGGCGACTGACCCAGCCCACCTGCTATTACTAGTATTGTACCACAAGAAATCTCGTCAATCCACGGCTGACCGAAAATGCCGTTAAAATAAGGGCCGCGAACCAAAATTTTTTCCATTTTATCTTCTACTAAGCGCGTTGATTTTGGCCCTGAGGCTTCAATCACAACAGTAATCTCAGTATCTTCTATTTCCATAACCCCCACAGGAAAATGAAAAAATGCCGGATCTTCTAGTCGTCGCAAAAATACAAAAGAACCAAGTTTCTGTAGTTTTTTTGCTAAATCACCGTTTACTTCTAGACGCATGAGATAAGTATGTTCACTAATCGGCTCCTTGGCAATAATTCTGCTTTCTACTTCCTGACGAAAAATCATGTCTTCCGTTATATTCGTCTTTGACTGCCATTTTTTTTCATTTAGTATGCACAGACCCGTCCAATTACAGTCACAAAATTTTTCTCCTTGCAACTGACTACAAAGAACGCAGTGATTCGTTTCTGCAAGCAAACAGGGACAATAGGGCGTATTGACATCAATACAGGTAAATCGCATGCTCATATCCTTACTCCCCTCCTATACTAAACACGTATGATAAATTTCCGCCAAACCCGATCGCGATATACGCTCAATAATTTCCTGGTTATTCGTCGAATAAAGATTTCTTTCCTTCATACGTGTAAAAAAGAGGGAACCAGAAAAAGAATAACGATAAGTTCTACCCTCTGCTGTTGCCATTTGTTCATGAATATAAGCAATAAAATCGCCTATAGCTGTATCTCTCGATAATTCAAGATATTGCATATCAAGGCAATACCTTACTGCGTATGACACCATTTGATAAACGAAACGAGAAAAAAAGCCTAAACTCATTCATTAGAATAATAACAGAGCCTTTCGGCTCTGTTATTGTAACGAATCCAGCTTGTGTAATTCATTGAGTTTTTTGTCAAGTAACTGACTCATTCGCAAAACATCTTTGTGTGAAATTCCTTTTTTTAACGCCTCTTCATGCATTTTCTTCCGTAATCTTTCTAACTTTCCACGTGTTACTGAAACACTCACTCATAACATCTCCTTTGCCGTTATTATTTCGAACCTAACAGACAAATGTATGTATATTACGAGAAGAATTTTCGCTAGTTAATATAACACGTTAGTTATATAACAGCATAATCTGTACCAGTTAAAGCGCATAGTAGTATATACTATATTTTGTTTATTATATAGTAGCATATACGGTATAGCAGGTTAAAATTCCTTTTTATTTATCGAAAACTTAACATTTTATGTATGCTAGGACTAAAATAGAAATCTCAGTGCCTACTGATTTACTTTTTGCTGCTTATCTAAACCCGCCTGCGTCCGAATCGCTTTACGACGTTGCTCGGCAATCCGAACTGCAATATCCCACATAATCCGAAGTGCCCCTACCTGGCTCACTTCCCATCCCTCCCCCTTTCACTATATGAATCATCAGATTGTACACTTGCTAAGTACATTTTTTACTATAATTTAGCAGCAACTGACATAGTATATGAGGGATCCGAACTTTAGGGAACAAAGGGGGCCTTTGTCATGTTGGCAGGCGCTTATTTACGTGTAAGCACAGAAGAACAAGTCGAACACGGTCTATCTCTTGCCGCGCAAAAATCTCGGCTTCTTGCTTACTGTCACTCACAAAACTGGGACATTTATGATTTTTATTCCGATGATGGCTATTCAGGCAAAAATCTACATCGACCCGCCATCCAACGATTAATTAGCGATTGTGAAGGCAAAAAACTACAAGCTGTCGTCGTTTTAAAGCTTGATCGGCTCTCACGCAAACAACGCGATGTACTTTATTTACTTGAAGATGTTCTAGACAAAAACAAGATTGGTTTTAAATCTGTCACAGAGCCATTTGATACTACCACCCCCTTTGGCAAGGCCGCCATCGGCATGATGGCTGTATTTGCACAATTAGAACGCGAAACAATTGTTGAGCGCATCCGCATTGCCAAGCAGGAAGCAGCTAAACAAGGCCGTTATCTTGGCGGCCCCATTGCCTATGGCTACCACTATGACCCCATTGAGAAAACCATCGCTGTCATGACTGATGAAGCAACTGTTGTCCGGAGAATTTTCAATGATTATTTGAAAGAACTAAAAGGTTATCAAGTCATTGCAACAGAATTAAACGAACAAAAAATTCCTCCGCCTCGAACAGCGACACAATGGGAACGAGGAACCATCCGCTGTCTACTGAATAATGCCTTTTATGCTGGCTATATTGAACATAGCGGTATTTTCTATCAGGGAAAACATCCGCCCCTTATTTCGCTTCAGCAATGGGAAGTACTCCAACAATTGCGCAACAACAAAAAAATAGTAACTGCAAATAGACGGCCCAAAACAAGTGACAATTTGTTAACAGGCATCATTTACTGCGGTGAATGCGGAGCTAGAGTCCGTTACAAAAAAATTAACAAAAGCCGACAAGACTTGTCGGCTCGAAATGCCTACTATGTTTGTTATTCCGTTGATGGCAACAAGGAAATGAGAAAGGTCGCCCATTGCCCCTGCGGGCATAAACGTGCCTCAATCATTGAAAATCATGTTATAAAATCACTCCTGCAATTTTGTTTCAAACCGCAATTATGTGATAAAATAGCGCAAGAAAGAGGTATTTCCAATAAAGAAATCCTGGAAATGATAAAATTTTTTCCTGAAATTTGGCAAGAAGCAACACCGATTGAAAAACAAGGCATCTTACACAATCTTATTCAAAGGGTCCGCATCTTCCAAGATAATCATATTGAAATAGATTTTATTGATTCTTGACCCTGTGCATATCACTTTGTTTATAACCCTACTGCATTATGTCCGCTTAAAAGTCCAGTAACAATCGCTTCAGTATGACCGACAAGCAAACCGCTTTTTTCACCAGCACAGAACAAATTATCCATCCCTGTAACTTGCAAAATATTATTATTCGGTGCAATTCCCAGATAACGCATGGAATTTCCCTCACCGCCTGCATAAGGGTCTTCATATCTTGCTTGTTCCAAGCCAGGAATAGTCCGCAAATCAGCTAACGGAAAAAAGGGTGTCATCATTTTAGCATGGCCCGTATCAAGCAGCACTAAATTTTCGGCAAAAGCAGCTAAGGCATATTGTGAGCAGGCTTTTTTTCCCAGTATGCCTTTTTTTCTGATTTTTTCAGGTAAAGGAAGAACAACAACACCCTCCTTGTCAAGTTTCTCACGAAGCGCTGAACTCAGCGATTCCTTATTTAACTTACAAGAACCACTCATCGCACCGTAGGTTCCATCTGCCTTGATTGGATAAATTTCTTTAATTTCACATTTATGAGTAACACTCACACGCGGACCAAATGTAGGACAACGCAAAATACACATGGCACAACCATTGCCATAAGTTAAACAATTTCCCATAGGACCAGCAGAGCCGGTGGCATCAACAAAAACATCGCCGAGAAATATTTCCTTGTTATTCACAGTCACACTGATCATTTTCTTGCCGTGTTTTTGCACATCTGTCACCCGCGCCTTGCTATGAATGTCAATACCATAGTCCTGCAAAACTTTTTTAATCGCCGGCTCAATGGTGGCTACATCATAAAGTGAAGCATGTTCATGGCCTGGAAAGCGAATATTGTGATGACGAGCATTTGCATCCATGGTAGCAAATAAATCGCCGCCTCCCATGGCAATCGCTTCCTCAGCAGCTGTATACCTGCCGTTATTACGAAAAATACCGCCAACCAAGCCCGTTCCAAGCAGCATGTCCGTTCTTTCCAGCAAAACAACATTGGCTCCTGCTTTTGCTGCCGCAAGTGCAGCAGCGCAGCCTGCCCAGCCACCACCGATAACAACTACTTTAATCATAGACTCCCCTCCATTCTTCGCTTAGCACATTACAGTGTATTCACCAATTGCTAGTATGCTACAAAATGTAAAAGGCCAATGATAACTGTTGCTATCATTGGCCTTTTGATTTAATTAAACACGCTTTGACATATATATATTGACGCAAACAAACCAATTAAATCGCCACACAATCCTACAAAAAGCGAATACCTGGGGTTTACAATGCCCACTGCCCCAAAATAAACGGTTAAAATATAAAAAGTCGTATCTGTACTCCCAATAATCACTGAAGCCAATTTACCAATAAAAGAATCCGGTCCAAAGGTATGAATAATTTCCGTCGTGAGCCCAAGTGAACCACTGCCAGATAGCGGCCTCATTATGGCAAGAGGCACAATGTCCTGGGGAATGCCAAGCTGATCACAGACTGGCGATAAAAAATTTGCTAAAGCATCCATGGCACCAGATGATCGAAAAATGTTAATCGCAACCATCATGGCTACAAGGTAGGGCATAATACGAATAGCCGTCTGAAATCCTTCGGCAGCCCCTTCGGCAAAGGCTTCATAGATTTTCACTCGACGCAATAGACCAATGAGTGGAATAGCAAATAATAGCAGCGGAATAATCCAAACAGAAAGCATTTCAAGCATACGCACCATGACGCTACCTCCTCGAGCCACTCTGCCCAAACAGGCGAATAAGGCGGTCAATCGTCAAGGTACTTACAGTAGCCGTCAAACTGACAAGTAAAGTAATGCCGACAATTTCAGCCGGACTTTCCGAACCAGCGGCCGAACGGATGGCAATAATCGTAGCAGGAACAATGGTAAAGCCTGTTGTACAAATGGCAAGTAACGTACACATATCAGCAGAGGCCGTTTTTTTATGAGGATTCAATTTCTGTAATTCCTGCATGGCCTTGATCCCAAGAGGCGTGACAGCATTACCCAAGCCAAACATGTTGGCACTCATCATCATGACAATAGCACCTAAAGCCGGATGATTCTTCGGAACTGTCGGAAAGAGCCGACAAATAAAGGGAGACAAGGCTTTTGAAAAAGCACGTACAATACCAGCTGCCTCAGCCACTTTCATCATGCCCAGCCATAAACACATAACACCGATCAGTTTAAAAGCTAACGTAACAGCCGCTTCAGCACCACTAATGGCGCTGCTCGTAACCACTTCAATATTGCCCTGCCACCCTGCATAACAAATACCGCAGGCAATTAACAAAAACCAAATGGCATTAATCACGCCCTTCACCTCTGTATGAAACTATGAAGGACTCGTTCAAACTAGAACAAAAAAGCCTAGCTTAAAAGCTAAGCAAAATTGCGTAACATATAGGAAACAAGGGACTGTACAGAACTCCATAGCGACTTAAAGAGAGATTTTTTTTCAACAGAATCATGAGCAACCAAATTAGTACTTCCTACTTCTTTATTTTGGTAAAGCACTTTTACCTGTCCTACTGTTTGACCTTCCTCAATCGGAGCATTGACTTTGTCAGGCACATCCACCACAGTTGTAAAATCCCCTTCATCATCACCTGATACTGGAATGACGACGCCATCTTGTGCATAAAGAGGCAGGACAGCCTTGTCTTTGCCATCTACAACTTTTACAGTTTTCAAAATATCCCCCTGCTGAATAATCGGCTGCGAATGGATCTGCTTAAAGCTATAGTTGAGCATGGCAATAGAATCATCCCACATACGCTCACTGTCAAATACAACAGCAATAAGCTGTACACCATCACGCTTGGCAGCCGAGACTAGACAGCGCCCCGCATCTTCTGTATAACCTGTTTTTGCGCCATTAGCCCCGTCATAAAGCCAGAGCATTCGGTTTTCATTAAATAAATCGCGAGGATGCTGTTGTCCTTGCCAAGGCATAATCTTTTCTTTCGTAGAAACAATCGTAGCAAAGAGCGGCAGCTGATAACCGTAAGCAGTAATCTTCGCCATATCTGCTGCTGTAGTATAATGGTTAACATCAGGAAGCCCACTGGAATTTGTAAAATGGGTATGATTAGCGCCAATCGCCTGAGCCTTATCCGTCATAAGCTGAGCAAAGGCGGGTACCGAACCCGCAAGATGTTCAGCAACAGCAACTGTGGCATCGTTACCTGAAACAAGCATAATGCCATACAGCATATCAAGCATGGATAGAGATTCGCCCTCTGTCAACCATAAGGAGGATCCTTCTGTTGTCGATGCGGCTTTGCTTGCTGTTACTACATCATTCATATTACCCATTTCCAGCGCAGTAATAAGAGTCATAATCTTTGTTGTGCTCGCTGGATAACGTCTATCATTGGCATTCTTTTCATATAATACTTTTCCTGTAGCTGCTTCAATCACAATAGCTGATTTTGCTGTTACATCGAGCGGTGCTGTAGCACCCATCGCCGCTGGCGTTACTATAAATAAAACCGCAGCAATAAAAGTTATCGCTTTTGATCTCATTGTTCAAATCCTTTCTCTTAGCAACAGTGTCATACTTTCATATTATAACTACATTTTGCAAAAACGTCAAAAATTTCTTGTCATCATACATGTTTAGAAGTGACAACGGAAATAATAATAAGGGAGGTGAAAAAATGGAAACATTAGATGTTAAAACAGCTCTTCGAACGACATTGACACAAAAACAAGAACTTGTACGAGACTATCAAACTTACGCCAAGCAGATAACAGACCATAGTGTTTCTGAAATGTACCGTGATTTTGCTGAACAAGAAGGTTATGCCGCAGCAGACATTAAAGAACAGCTAGATAAACTCAAATAGCTTCTAGAACATTCTATGTGTAAGGCCGCACAATTATGTGCGGCCTTATGTTTTTGATTACTGGAATCTCTTCACTTATACGACTCAAATTCACTGTCATCTGCTATCGATTCATGCGAATCAGCAGAAGCAGGCTTTTTATGGCTCAACATTTCTTGTATTTTATCTAACACTTGCGGCACAAGATCGACAACACGATCGCAAAGCATTTTCCCATCGACTTGCAAAAAACGAATGCCGCTCGTAGATGAGCACACTAAAAAACCTACTGGTTTTACACTCACACCAGCACCACTGCCGCCGCCAAATGAATGAAGTGCGTCGCTTTGCAGCTTTTCTTCCGGCTCATAATCACCACCACCTGCAGCAAAACCAAAAGTTACTCTGGAAATCGGAATAATCACCGTACCATCCACCGTTTCAACAGCATCACCCACAATGGTATTCACATCAACCATTTCCTTGATACTCTCCATTGCTGTTTTCATTAATCCTTGAATTGGATGTTCAGCCACCTATCGTAACCCCCTTCTTTACATTTTTCACAATAAATAAAAAAGCATTCATAACATTACCCAGTTTAAAACTGAATATACACTGAAATTCTGTTTTAAACTCCGGTTGCCTAAAAGTAGGGCTGACTTGAATCGCCGGACAAACGGCAAAACGAACATTTTTCATGAGCTGAGATAATAAACAGGCCTTGACACTCCAAAGCAGCCCACTTGCAATTCCAGTCATAGCCGCATCAGATGTACTAAACTGCGTCTTCCAATAAAATTTTTCACAACAGAAAGCTGTCATAAATGACTGTACGACGTGCCGGTAATAATAAAAAAGACGATGCGTTTTACGGAGCCCCGCTAAACCTAAACGAGGATGACGGATAAGACGTCTAAAAAAATGTCTTGATGACTTTCTTTCGACTTTTATAAATTGCCTACTATCCGCTTTTTTCATGCTTGCTTCACGCTTCAACCACTCTTTTTGCACCCATTGAATGACGGATAAGGTGCGTTGATAAAAAAACAACTTTCCTTTACTGTAAATAGTCACTGTCAATTTGTCATTAGCATCCTGCCAGTGATAATCGAAAGCAATATAAAAGGTCGTGCAAGACGCAGCAATCACGACACTAACAAACAAGCCAAGGAAAGCAAGGAATAAGATCATGCCAACACCTCGCTACTTATTGCCTAGTATATCCAAAATATGTCTAATTATACAAAAGCAGCATGCCAAAAGGCATGCTGCTTTTTAAGTCTGTGACTCTATGACAAATTGAGAAACGTCTGGTAGATCCTGGATGGTATTTAAACCAAAACACTGTAAAAATTCTTCTGTCGTCCCATATAAGATCGGTCTTCCTGCTGTTTCCTTCCGTCCCATTTCCTTCACTAGTCGACGTTCAACAAGCTGATTGACAATTTTATCGACATTTACACCACGGATCTGTTCAATTTCCTGGCGAGTTACAGGTTGGCGAAAAGCAATAATGGATAGTGTTTCCATCGCCGCCGTAGTAAGCTTTGCATCTTGAACACAGCCCAGTTGGTCAATAACATCTGAAAACTGAGCTTTCGTACACAACTGATAGCCGCCAGCCACTTCAACAATGGTCAACCCTCTCTGAACAGGTTCCATGGCAGCGCGCATTTGTGTAATCAATTGCAAAATATTTTCTTCATCAACACAAAGAATTTCAGCAAGCTTATTCGCCGGAACAGGATCACCACTAGCAAATAAGAGTGCCTCAAGGGGTCCCTTCAGATGATCATAGAACACGTTCTTACTCCTTTGCCATGAGATATATTGGCCCAAAAGGCTCCTGTTGCTCAATAACAAGCCGTTTTAAACGAAGTAGCTCCAGAATGGCTAAGAAAGCCGCCACAACTTCCTGCTTACTGCCAGACCGAATAAAAGTTGACGTAAATTCAATTTTTCCCTGATTATGCGCCAATAGATGAACAATATCAAGAATCTTATCTTTCACATCGACTTCATCGCGATTGACCAGAGTAAACTTATCTACCTTACTTTCCCATACAGCTAAAAAAGCTTGTATCAATTGATCGGCGTTAAGGCCTTTCAGCAATGGATAGCGAACAGGAAATTCCTGCGGATCACGGGTATGAAAAAGTTCACGCACTTGACTCATTTCTTGCAAAACAGCAGTGATTTGTTTAAATCGGCGATATTCAATCAGTCGATTCACAAGTTCAAGCCTCGGGTCTTCCTCTTCTTCATTTTCCTCAATCCGCGGCGGCTTTGGAAGCAACATGCGCGATTTTATTTGTAGCAGCGTCGCAGCCATGAGGAGAAACTCACTGGCTATATCCATATTAAATTCATTCCAGGCCTCAATATAAGTTAAATATTGCTGCGTAATATCGGCAATGGGGATATCGTAAATATCAATCTGGTTTTTTTCGATTAAGTGCATTAAAAGCGCCAGTGGACCTTCGAAAACTTCCAATCTGACCTTATAACTCATCGGCTCAGCTCAAATGCATGGCATCGCGAACTTCTTCCATTGTTGCAGATGCAACCTTTCTCGCTCGTTCTGCACCAAAGGCAAGAATGTCTCTGACTTTTTGCGGTGAACTTTCAAATGTTTGCCGCCGTGCATGAACCTCAGACAAAGCTGTCACAAGATTTTCGGCTAACCTTTTTTTACAGTCAACGCAACCGATTTCAGCCTGACGACACTTCTGTTCAATTTCCGACAACTCACTTTTCGAGAAAAACTGATGAAATTTATAGGCTGTACATACTTCAGGATGTCCGGGGTCCGTCCGTTTCACGCGCTGAGGATCCGTTACCATTAACTTGACTCTAGACCGAATTTCATCAGGTGTAGCAGAAAAGCTAATATCATTGCCATAGGATTTACTCATTTTTCTACCATCAATACCAGGCAAAATAGACGCCTTCGTGAGACTGGCCTCAGGCTCTGGGAAAATAGGACGATAGAGATAATTAAACCTCCGAACAATCTCACGACTAAGCTCTAAATGGGGAAGTTGATCCTCTCCCACAGGAACGGTATCGGCCTTATAAAGAATAATGTCTGCTGTCATAAGCTCAGGATAACCCAAGAAGCCATAAGTATTCAGGTCTTTACCTTGCAGACTTACCTGCTGAATTTTATCCTTATAAATAGGAACGCGCTCAAGCCAGGAAAGAGGGGTCATCATGGAGAGTAGTAAATGTAGCTCTGCATGCTCCTTCACATGGGATTGAATGAAAACAACATTTTTTTCGGGGTCCAAACCGGCGCTTAACCAGTCTAACGCCATATTATAAATGTTTTCTGGCAACTTACTCGTATCTTCATAAGAAGAAGTCAATGCATGTAAGTCTACGATGCTAAAAAAACATTCATATTCTTGCTGTAATTTGATCCAATTCTCTAATGCTCCTAAATAATTGCCAAGATGAAATTTGCCTGATGGCTGCATACCGCTAAAAATACGGCCTTTGCTCATTGTAAAACCTCCCAAGTTAGATAAGAATCGAGACTATTCCCTGAATAATAAAGGACAAGCCCCGTTCAAGCGGATTAATAATTACACCAATAGCGCCAATATAAATAAGACCCATCAAAATAAAGGGTGCATAAGGCTCAATACGTTCCAACCAATCGGATTGACGGCCAGGCAGTACAGCCATGAGCACCTTGGATCCATCTAGTGGTGGCAATGGTATCAAATTGAAAATTGCAAAAACAACATTATACATATAAGTAAAAGAAAGAATTTTAGCAGTAAAATTGTTGAGTAAATCGAGCTTCACCAATACGGCAAAAAGTATCGCAACAGTAAATGCCACCAAGATATTGGCAAAAGGTCCCGCAAGTGACACACCAATCATGCCGTTTTTATGATTCGTAAAATTATTCGGATTTACTGGAACAGGCTTGGCCCAGCCAAATCGAAAAATCCACAGCATAATAAGTCCCAGTGGATCAAGATGAGCTAGCGGATTCAATGTTAACCTTCCCAAAATTCGTGGTGTGGGATCACCAAATGCTACAGCCACACGCGCATGGGCATATTCATGAATTGTCAGCGCAATAAGTAAAGCCGGAATACGAAAAATCATGTCACTATCAAAACCAAACACAAATTGTCCTCCTTAAGCAATAAAGAAATGGATTACTCATCTATTTTAGCACAGAAGTTCCATAACAGGAACAACTTCGCCAGAATTCTGATGATATTGTCATGAAGTCTGCGTCATTTCTTAACAAATTATTAAACTGAATTTTTCACAAGGCCCAAAATTTTGTCTTATAATGTAAGAAACAGCACGGGAATAAAGCATTGCGCATGGCCCTACGAGGAGGGATCTACCCGTCATGATAAAACCTTTACAACGACAATCGCCACTTGCCTATGGAGCAAAAATACTCTTCCTATGTGCTCGTCCCTTATCTACTAAAGTGCTCTGTCCGACTCATTGGTTTATTAACGAAACCGCTCTAAATATGCTCGCACAGCTTGGCTATCATCAAGAGGTAAGCTTCATTTCACCTCATCTTCGCAGTCTTCAAGCTGGTGTTTCTTGGGCTGACTCCGGTTATAAAAATATTAGCCACTTTTTTAATCCCGCAACAAAAAAAGGCATTTACGGCTTTGCCAGTGCCGCCTGTGATTTTATTCATTATATAAACAAGGCAACAGAAAAAAACAAAATGGGAAATATAGAGGATGCCATCTTTTACCTTGGTGCAGCCGCTCATTTATTACAGGATATGTGCGTTCCTCATCATAGTACAGGATGGCTATTTAACGGACATAAGGAATATGAAAATTGGGTTGAACAAAATTTTATGAATTATTTTATCATGCCTGACTCGCTAGAAAAACACTTTAAAAAACCTTTTCAACTATTTTTTTCCAATGCCCTTGTATCGGCAGAATGTATCCACCTTGTCAACAAAAAAAATCTAACAAATTACCATGAAACAACACGTCTTCTCCTTCCCCTCGCCGAGTACAGCACAGCAGGCTTATTACACTGGTTTACGAACAAGCAGCTTTTTTAAAAGTTGCTTAAGACAACAGCTTTCGCTAAGAAAGCTGTTGTTTTTGCGGAATAAGTTCGTCCCAATGAGAACAGCCTAATAGTATCCGCAAACTACAGAAGGGAAGCGATTTAGATGGTCATGTCACCTTGGCGGCAAACTGCTGCTGTCTTACTTGCACTCGGAATGATGATTTCCCCGCTCGGCTGTACTCTCTTTCAACCCCAACTTAAACCAGAAATTGGTCCAACCGGATCTGGCGAGGAAGCAAAAAGCAATCCGCCTTTTTTTCAGCAATTTGATCGACCACCTGCTAAACTCTACGATCTTGAAACATTGTCAGGTACCATTTTTGAAAGCCTGCGCAACAAAAACTGGGAGCAAGCCGCCAATCAATTGCAATCTCTTCGCCAGACCTGGGAAGAATCGAAACTACAAGTAGGCGATAAAAAAGGCCTAAAAGAAGCAAATGAAGCCATCCAGAAATTGGCTGATGCTGTAGAAAAGCAAAAACTGCCTGGCGCATACGAAGCATTAAATCAATTTTTAGTAGGCGTCAGTGACATAGCAAAATCGTACAAGCTTTCTCCTCTCACCGATATTTTACTTGTCGGGAATGCAGCCCGCAATGTCAGTTATTACGTACATGATAAAGACTGGTCTAAGGCTGCCGCAAAAGTCAAAGAACTCGAAGGAACATGGGAACAAGCCAAACCTTCCATGGAACAAATCGGCATACTCAGTGAAATTACCAAAGCTCATGGGACAATCAAATCTTTAAGAGATGCTGTAACAAGTGAAAATCAAGGAGCCAGTGAGGGGCAACTGAAAATTTTGAATGAAAGCCTAGGCGCCATTCGTGAATTTTATAAGAACAAGCAGCAATGATGGACGCAAAACCAGAGACTCCACTTGTCTCTGGCTTTGTTCTACTACGAATCATGTGAGCTATCTTCTTTTGGTTTTCCAGCGTCTTGTTCTTGCCCCGCCTTCTTGGATGATTCTGTATGATTCTCCATTTGTGGTTTTAGTACAGCGGGTCGAAGTAATTTTTGCGGAATAGGCAGCCTAAAAAATACCGTCTTTAGCGCTGCTAAATCGACTGGCCATAAAGGCCACATATAAGGAATACCAAACGAGCGAGTCCGTATGAGCAAAATACAAATTACGATCATACCACCAATGAGACCAGGCAGCCTAAAGAACATAACTGCTATGATAAGCATGAGACGTAGCAATCGCATAGCCATGGCAAGCTCCATACTCGGTGTTGCAAAAGCTCCCACAGCTGCAACCGCTGTATAAAAAATAATTTCATTACCAAACAAACCCACCTTGGTAGCAAAATCGCCAAGCATAAAAGCGCCAATAAAACCAAGAGCTGTAGATTGAGCTGAAGGCACGTGAACCGTTGCCATACGAACCAATTCAATACCAAATTCAGCTAAAATTAATTGTAATCCGAGTGGAATAATACCTGGATCACGCGGGCCTAAAAAAGCCAAATACTCAGGAAGCAAATGCCGCTGCAAAACAAGGGACAGCCAAAGTGGCGGTAGCAGTAGCGACAGCGCCACCCCCAGCATTCTGACTAGCCGCAAATAAGAACCAATAATAACATTCTGATGATACTCTTCTACATGCTGCAAATGATGCCACAAGGTTGTAGGCAGAATCATAATGTTTGGTGAAGTATCCACAACAAGGCAGACATGCCCCTCAAGCAAATGTACGGCAGCCACATCCGGACGTTCAGTATACCGAACTTTTGGTAATATATTCCACTTGCTGCCACCCATAATAAATTCTTCAATAGCTTTTTCTGCCATAGGTATCCCATCAATAACAATCTTATCCAACCGTTCTTTTACGGAATCGACTAAGTCTGGATTAGTAATATCTTTAATATAGGCTACAGCAATATCGCACTTCGACCGTTTGCCAACCTTCACAATAGTAAAACGAAGCATAGGGTCCCGCAGTCTCCGCCGGATGAGTGCCGTATTAAAGGGAAGCGTTTCGACAAAAGAATCTTTGGATCCACGTGTCACCTTTTCAATATTCGACTCAGCTGGCATGCGGGCAGGATAAGCCCGAGCATCAAAAACAATAACCTTCGCTTCACCATCAATAAAAAACGCTAGTTGACCCGATAATATACTCGTAACGACATCGTCCATATTATCCACTAATGTAACCTGTGAATGAGTCGCCCGCGAATAAAAAACTTTTTGCATCGTATTGACTGAAAGATCTTCCGGATTGAGTGCTAACATGTCCTGAAATACATTGGTAAGCAACACATCATTTGTCATACCATTTATCGAAAAAGATGCTGCTCGCTTACGGCCAACATGATATTCCCGGAAAATAACATCATAACATTCACCGACACCTAATAAGTCTTTCACATAATGAATATTTTCATCGATTCCTTTGTCTATTTTCCGGTTTAACATCAATACCACTCCGTTTCAGAATCTCTTCAATGGCTTTCTTTGTAATGGGTGCCCCACGGTCACGATCATCGGCGTAATGCATTTTTCCGACATCCCCCACTCCCACAACAACAGGCACAACTACATCATTTAAAATATCCACCGTATCGCCGTGAATAATGGGCTTACCTAATGTGTCAGAAGCAACGTCGCCTTTTTTATCCACTGCAGCATCATAAACAAATTCCCCTTTTCCGCTAATACAAACATCCGCAGGAATACCTATACCACCTGTTGTATTAGAAGCTACAGCTACAGCACCAAGCACTTCAATATCAGGATGAGACGCCACATACTCTATGGCTCTCTCTCCATTCCCCTGTTCAGGATCACCTCTGTCATCAAACATGACAAGAACGGGATCACGGGGAACTTCTTTGAGCAATTTTACAATCTTTGCACCGCTAATTGGCGTAGGATTCCCCCCTGATGCGGAAATACAACGGAGTCCAAGGGATCTTGAAATATCTTCTACAACATGTCTGGCAATTTTATCTCCGTCTGTAATCAAAATGACGCGGATTTTTCCTAACACCTTTTTTCACCTCAAGTTTGCTTGCCACTGTCTTGCTGTTTTAACAATTCATTCATTTCACTCACAATATCCTGACTTTTTTTCATGACTTTTTGCAAATTTTTAAGACTCACTTCTAATTCATTGGACAACTCATAGCGTAGCTCTGATAGCTGCTGAACCTTTTGTTCCATGCTTTGTAGTGGCTGTGTTTGTGAAAGCTTTGCCGAAGAACGCCTGAGTAGACGTCCCTCCTTAGTCGATGTATTCGACAAGTTGCTGCTACTCGACTCAGTCATTTGTAGCTTAACATTGGGCGGCTGCTCTTGACTTTCATCATTCTGATTTTTCTTAGACTCCTCCTGCTTTTGGCGAACGGCAACCGTTGCCTGCAAATTTAATATTTCCTGGGCCATATTTTTTAATTGCAGTAAAACATCTTGATCACTGCTGCCGTTTCCAGCAACGCCACTATCAGTATCTGAGTTCTCCCCTAAATGTCTTCCCATTCTTTTTGTCACATAAAAACCTCCCTACTGACTGATATAATGAAAAATTTGCACGCACAGCATGACAACTGCAAATCGCAGATTAATCACAGCGAAAGGGGAACGAAGCCTGGCAAAAGGCTTTATTAAATGAGCGGTAGGCTCAAATTCAAAACCTGTGACAGCTGCTCCGACAGCATAGTTTAAAAAGGTGCCGCTTAAAGCAAGCAAAAAAATGCGTGTTGCCGTAGCCCCTGTCACTTGCATATTAGTAAAAACACCAGAAGCTAGAATACCTTCAATATGCAGATGCAAAAATAAAGTCGCCACGATCTGTCCAAACTGATTAATCAGACAGGCAATCAATACATAATGAGGATAGCGCAAACCAATAAAACAGATCGTTACAAACAGGCCAATTGCATCGATTACAATCATTACGCTTACCCCTTAGGATTAAAAATGACGGAAAAAATAAAACCAAACAAAATAGCTGACATCAGCCCGGCAGCAGCCGAACGAAAAGCGCCTGTAAATAGCCCTAAAAGTCCACTTTTATCCACATCCTGAATAACACCGACAACCAGAGCATGGCCAAAGCCTGGCAGAGGAATAGTTGCGCCAGCACCAGCCAGATCAACGAGGGGTTGATAAAGTCCGATTCCACTTAACACTGCCCCCAAGCTGACAAATAGCACTAAAATATGGGCTGATGTCAGTTTAGTCAGATCCATAAGCAGCTGACCGATAACACAAATCATGCCGCCAATAATAAATGCCACAATATAACCCTGCATAAAACATCCGCCCTTCTTACACCTCGATTGCCGCAGCATGAGCAATGCAAGGAATGGTTTCATTTTGTTGATAAGATGTCGTACTGTGTAAACATCCTGTGCCAATAAATAATATTTTGTTCAAATTTTTTTTACACAATTCTTTATAGAGCAGTCCACAAAAAACAGCAGCAGAACTGGCACATCCGCTCGCACCCGCATGAACGTCCTGATCGTCCCGATAAATAAGACAGCCACAGTCTTCATAACGGTCACCAACAGCGTAACCTGCTTCATCAAGCAACTCGATAACAAGTTGCTTGCCGATTTTCCCTAAATCCCCAGTATAGATGCCATCATAATAGTTTGCATCCCGGCCTGTGTCGTGAAAATGCTGCACAATCGTATCTACGGCAGCCGGGGCCATGGCCGGGCCCATAGAATCAGGATCACTAATACCCATATCAACAATTTTCCCGACCGTGGCAGTCGTGATTTTAGGTAGTTCTAACGTCTTCTCATCTGATAACAAAACAGCTCCAGAACCTGTGACTGTCCATTGCGCAATAAGTGGGCGCTGCACACCTAGTTCTGTAGGATAGCGATATTGGCGCTCAGCCGTATCATGATGACTGGAAGCCGCTCCAACGACGTTGTGAGCAAATCCCCCATCAATCACCATAGCCCCCATAATCATACTTAATGCCATACTCGAACAGGCACCATACAGTCCGATAAAGGGACAATGAAGATCACGCACAGCAAAATGAGTCGACATTAATTGATTTAATAAGTCACCAGCTAAAATATAATCCACTTGTTTTAAAGATAACTGAGCCTTATCCACAACACTTTTAATGCTCCATTCAAGCATGGATGATTCACATTTTTCCCAACTTTCACACCCATTGAGCGTATCTGAAAGCACCTTATCAAAGCAATCCGCCAAAGGACCGTCTCCTTCCTTAGGCCCAACAATTGTCGCCGTTTCTCTCACTATGGGTGGCAGGGAAAATCTCATACTTTGCTGACCAATTTTTTTATACATGATTCACCTTCTTTGTAAGCTGGGCTAACCACCAAGACTCATGAGCCAATGCAACAACCCGACAATAAAAGCCGTAATTGTTCCATAGACAATAACCGGACCGGCAATAGTAAACATTTTTGCTCCCACACCAAAAACAAAACCTTCCCGCTTAAATTCCATAGCAGATGCAACAATTGAATTGGCAAAACCCGTAATTGGCACAATCGATCCTGCCCCGGCTCGCTTGCCCAATTCATCGTAAATTCCGAGGCCCGTCAAAAAAGCACCTAAAAAAACCATAACAGCCGAAGTAGCCGCCGTTGCGTTGGATCTGGATAGTCCCGCCCCATCCATAAATGAGTTCTGAATAAACTGTCCCAATACACAAATAAAACCGCCAACAACAAAGGCCCAACAACAATTCTTCACAAGCGGTGGTTTAGGATTCAGGCGTTCGACCCGTTTTTTATAACGCTCTTTTGCTTGGTTATCCATGAATGGCACCTCATTCATTATCTTGACCACAGTTTTAAAAATCATACCTTACACGGACAGAACCTGAAAAACAAGCAGAGAGCCTAGGCTCTCTGCTAAAACAGCCAAAATTACTTCACGCGAAAAGCAATACGAACATCCGCTTTATATTCTGTAACTCCTCCGTCTTGAATTCTCGCAGTAAAGTTTGACACTTCCACACCTGTTAGTTCATCCAGTGTTTTGCTCGCCTCGTGAACAGCATTATTTACTGCTTCAGTCCAATTATGAGGAGAAGCACCCACAAGTTCAATGACTTTTCCAACCAATCTTTATACCCCCTTTACAACAATAGAATAATTCTATTGTGCTTATAAAGTGACTTTTTTATCCCCCTTATTCGCAAGGTTCAACAGCAAAAAACAAGAACAATCCTGAGAATGCTGCCAGACTTCTTTGGCTCGAACAGGAACTTTAGGAACAAAGTCGTCATACAACAAAAGATAAGTCATCAGACTTGCGCCAAGAATCAATAATGTGGTATAGAAAATATAATGCAGCCGTCGTTTTCTCATCTATGACACCTCTTTTTTATGATTAGTATTCCAAAAAATCTTCATATTCAACAAAAAAAAACCTCATCATGAGGTTTGTAAAAACTGGCGGATGGCCTTTAATGTGCTTTTTTCCAAACGTGAAACCTGAACTTGCGACAAACCAATGAGAGATGCAATTTCAGCTTGCGTCTTATCTTCAAAAAATCTTAGTTCAATAATCGTTCGCTCTTTTTTGGGCAATCTCGCGAGTATTTCCGTTAGCGCTAAATGGTCCAAGAGGGGGCCTTCCTGATTCTCACTCCGTCTTATTTGATCAAGGAGCGTAACAGAATCATTGTCATCATGAAAAGCAAGCTCAAAAATAGACGCAACAGGCTGAATTGCCTCAAGAGCAGCAACAATATCTGCTGCATCAAGTTTCAGCATCTGTGCAACTTCTGCAATCGTTGGCTCACGCCCCTTAATGCCTTGTAATTTTTCTTGGGCACGATGAATTTTGTAAGCCAGCTCCTTTACAGGCCGACTCACTTTTACAGGATTATCATCCCGAATAAACCGACGAATTTCACCGATAATCATGGGAACAGCATAGGTAGAAAATTTCGTGTTATAAGACAAATCAAACCGTTCAATCGCTTTCATAAGACCAATGCAGCCAATCTGAAACAAATCATCCCATTCATATCCTCTGTTGCTAAAACGATGGACAATGCTTCTCACAAGATTGAAATTTTGTTCTAACAAAAATTCACGGGCTGCTTCATCGCCCTGTTGGGCTTTCATAAGCCATGTTTTAAATTCTTCATCATGCAGCATAGCCGTCCCACCTAATGTACAGACTTTTGTTCACAGCGTTTAATCATTCTTACGGTGGTCCCTTGATTAACTGCAGATTCAACATGAAGCTCATCCATAAAGGATTCCATAAAAACAAATCCCAGCCCCATCCTTTCGGGGTCAGTAGAAAATGATGGCTGCCGGGCTAAGGAAATATCTTCAATCCCATGACCGAAATCAGTAATGATAAATTCCACCCAATCCTCATAAAGAGTCATGACAAACTCAATTGTACCCATACTACTTCGATAACCATGAATAATAGCATTCGAGATGGCTTCCGAAATGGCAACCTTAATATCTTCAATTTCATTTACAGTAAATTCAGCCTGTGCCGCAAAAGCGGCTGATGTAACACGAGCGATAGCCACATTCTCACTTACACTATAAAGATTCATTTTTACTTCATTTTTCACTGCCATGTTGTCACCTCCTCATACCTGTTCCATTGCTTCACTCTCCGTCGGATAGACAGCTAATATTTTATGTAGTCCAGACAATTCGAAAATGCGAACAATTTGCGGTTTCACATTTGTCACAAAAATTTTACCGCCTAATAAATTTACTTTTTTATAACGGCCTAAAATCACCCCGAGCCCAGAGCTATCAATAAATGTCAAATCGGCCAAATTCATGAGCAGGTATTTACTTATATGTTTATCAAGCACCTCATCGACAACCTGCCGAAATTCATTGACTGATGACAAATCCAATTCTCCCTCAATGCGAACAATAAAAATTCCACTTTGCATATCTGTCGTAAGTTTCATATAGCCCCTCCTACTACTTTCATTCTCACTAATTATTAGCTTATTTCGCCACAAGGAAAATTTTTCCTTCTAGTCATTTTAAAAATAATTTGGATATATTAATCCCAACAAAAAAAAGTGGGAGAACCCCACTTTTTTCCATCAATGAGCAAGAGCGAAGAAATCGGCCATCATTTCTTGAAATATTTTAACAAATCCAGCCTTGGCAACGGATTTTTCGGCGACTAAATCCACTTTATCGATTTCTTTACCATCTCTAAGCACAAGGAGTTCACCATACTTCTGCCCCTGCTGAATAGGCGCCACAATACTTGACTCCGTTACAATTTTTTTCTGAACACTCCGATTCTGCCCCTTCACAAGCAACAAATTCAAATCAGATGCTGCTACTAATTGCACATCATGCTCTTCCCCCTTCGCGACTCGCACCCTGTCCACCACTGCCCCTTGCTCTACAACAGACAAAGCAGAATAGTTGGCAAAACCATAATCTAAAAGTTTCATACTCTCACGCAAATGGGCGCGCGGTTCTGGCGCTGCAAAGACTACCGAAATTAAACGAAGCCCATCACGTTTTGCTGTACCAGCAAAACAATATTTCGCTTCTTCCGTCCACCCCGTCTTTAAACCATCAGCCCCCTCATACCACCAAAGCAGCTTATTCGTATTAACTAGCCAATTCTTCCCATTTCTCAGCCAATATTCTTTTATTCCGCAAAGTTCAAGATATAAGGGATGCTTAACGGCTTCTTTAACGATCAAGGCTGTATCGTATGCACTCATGTAATGATTCGCCACAGGCAATCCGTTAACGTTACTAAAATGCGTATCTTTCAGTCCCAATTCAGCTGCACGCTCATTCATAGCCGCAACTGCATCTTGCTCATTACCATAAAGATGTTCCATCATAGCGACAGCCGCATCATTGGCACTCACAACAGCGATGGCTACAAGCATATCATGAATAGACATTTTCTCCCCTGGCTCAAGCCAAATTTGCGATCCACCTTGCTTCCAGGCATTTTCACTCGCGTAAATTTCATCTGTTAGTTGAACTTTCCCCTGTTCCACTGCTTCGACAGCAAGTAACAACGTCATCGACTTGGTGACACTTGCGGGTGGCAGCGGCTTGTGAGAATTCTTTTCATACAGGACAATCCCGTTTGAATCCATTAACACTGCCGACTCAGCCGTTGTCATAAGTTGAGTTGTAACAACTTTGCCTTTACTTGCAGCAGATGCTTGATTCCAACTACTCAATCCAGGTAAAAAAACAAGGGCAACAACAAAAACAATACACATGATTCGATAGTTTCTCATGCTTCTTTACACTCCTTTCGCTCATTTTTTAGGTTGTCCATAAACGAAAAGGTTACACTACGAAACAAAAGAAAATGGTTGGCAAAAATGCCAACCATTTCCGTTTATTTTATGATTGCGTTTTTTCAATAATAGATCTAGAAATTACCTGACTTGTCCTTCACTAACTGCTGTAAAAAGCTCGTCCCATAAGGTAAATCGGATTCAGGCAAGAAGTTTTCCGCAATGGTAGCCCCAATATCGGCAAAAGTCGATCGCACGCCTAAATTATGTGATTCAAGGCCCTCAGCATACACGATAAGAGGCACATACTCCCGCGTATGATCTGAGCCTGTTGCCGTGGGATCGCAGCCATGATCGGCTGTAATAATAAGTAAATCATTAGAATCAAGCTGCCTTATAAGCACAGCCAAATCCTGATCAAATTCTTCTAGTGCGGCTTTATATCCCGCCGGGTTGCGCCGATGTCCATACTGGCTGTCAAATTCAACTAAATTAGCCATAATCAGCCCCTGCTGAATCTCTGTTTTCATGAGCGCACTAAGCCGCTGCATGCCATCGTGATTGGACTGGGTCGAAACAGACTGAGTTAAACCACGTTGCGCAAAAATGTCACCAATTTTCCCCACACCAAGGACGGAAAATTCCTGCTTTTTTAATAAATCGAGGACAGTCGGCGCAGGCGGAAAAATACTGTAATCATGTCGGTTCGGTGTGCGTACAAAATTGCCAGGCGTACCAATAAATGGCCGGGCAATAATACGTCCTACTTGATGGTCACCAATACAAATCTCCTTGCGCGTAATCTTACAAATACGATAAAGCTCATCAAGACCAAATGTTTCTTCATGAGCTGCAATCTGAAGTACACTATCAGCCGAAGTATAGACAATCGGCTGGCCGGTACGCATATGCACTTCTCCAAATTCGGCAATAATCTCCGTTCCTGAAGCCACCTGATTCCCCAACATTTTATAGCCTGTAAGTTGTTCAAAAGCAGCAACAATGTCCGGTGGAAATCCTTTGGGATAGACCGGGAAGGCAATAAAAACAGGACAGCCAGCCATTTCCCAATGGCCGCTTGTCGTATCTTTACCACGTGATATTTCTGCTAATTTACCATAACATCCCCTAGGTTCTAAGGGACAAGAAACGCCACATAAACTTTCAATACAGCCCAATCCTAAGGACTCTAACGACGGCAAAATAAGCCCACCTTGCGAGCGGGCAATATGACCTAATGTATGTACATTTTCGTCACCAAAATCAGCTGCATCAGGTAAAGCCCCGATACCAACGCTGTCAAGTACAATTAAAATTATACGGTGAAACACGAGTGAGATCCCTTCTTTTAACTCAATTTATTATTACAGTGTTCGGTTATCATCACTAATTTATACATATTTTAGGCCCGCGGATGAGTTTTATCATAGACTTCTTTTAAATGATTCTTCGTCACATGCGTATAAATCTGTGTCGTAGAAATATCGGCATGCCCTAGCATTTCCTGAACAGATCGTAAATCTGCGCCATTTTCCAGAAGATGTGTTGCAAAAGAATGCCTTAGCGTATGAGGCGTAATATCCTTCGTAATATTAGCTTCATGGGCATACTTTTTGATAATCTTCCAAAATCCTTGTCGTGTAAGTCGATTTCCATGATGATTAACAAACAAAGCCGGTTCTTCATAAGTGCGAACGAGTTTCATACGCGCTTTTTGTGTGTACTCTAAAACACATTTGACTGCAATGGAGCCAAGTGGCACAATTCGTTCTTTTGATCCTTTACCAAGGCACTTGATGTAACCCATATCAAGATTAACATCGGAAATATTCAATGAAATCAGCTCAGAAACACGAATTCCCGTGGCATATAACAATTCCAGCATCGCTTTATCCCGCATGCCTGCCGGTAAAGTCGTACTAGGTTGCCGCAATAACTCTTCCACTTCGGCAATAGATAGGATTTTAGGCAACTTTTTTTCCAATTTTGGCGACTCAACATTCATTGCCGGATCCTTCTCAACATAACGTTCCCGAACTAGAAATTGGTAAAAAGATTTGATTGCCGCCAAATTGCGTGAAATGGTTGATACGGCACGGCCTTTTACCTGGAGATTGTTCAGATAGCCAATGATGGTCGTACGATCAGAATTTTTTACGACATCCATATCACTCGATTGCAAATAAGTTTGAAATTGGCGCAAATCTCGGCCATAGGATTCTAAAGTATTGGGAGCTAAACCTCGCTCTTCAGCAAGATAGTGAATAAACTGATTAACATAACTTTCCACTATGATCACCCTTTTTTCTCCCTGAATTTCACTCTTGCAGCCACACACACACTGTTTGGTTATTTATTCCACGCGCATCAAGTAGATCCCTTTCGATTCTTGTCGAAAACATGATTATTTTTATGTATTTTTGTAACCTTCATGGAACATTATTAAATGGAGCTAGAACACGCAAGGGTTTTTCCACAACAGGTTCACTTGGAACAGGCGGCCCATGCAAAACATTCGAATAAAGAGAAATGATTTTGAAGAGCAGATAAAAAATAACCGCTAAGATAAGCAATATCTTACCATATTTCCGTGCTTTCGCTAGAGCTTCTCGCAATGAAAAAATGACTACCATGTCCCTGCCCCCTTCCTAAAACTTGCTATTATATTTATTCATACTATGTTGCGTTTATTACAACAAAGCACAAACCTGCTTGAAAACATAAAAAATCCTGCCGATTTTTCCTATACGGCAGGATTCATTAAGACAGTTAGCCACTATGCGCTTAGGAATTCACTAAAAAGCGCGCCACAAGTTTCATAAAAACGGGGGATATATAAACCTCAATCAACGAAGCCAGAACCATAACAAGAGCCATAATAAAACAAATAAAACTGTAACTCACAGCTTCTACCATGATATGTTGCCTGCCCCGCACTTTACGACGCATAAGCATCCAAGAAAAGCTTGTCGCAACAACACCCGTAATAATAACAGCCGGAACAGAAAACATGCTATGTGGCAATACAGAAACAAAAGCAAAAGCTAGGCCACGCAACACATACTCATTTACTAAAAATCCAACAGTAAAACCGACAATAAAACCACGCGTAAAAATCAAAAATACAACGAAGGGAATCCCAATAATGGTAAAACCTAAAATCCACATAAGTAAAATAATTTTTATATTATTGGCTAAAGCAGAAAAAATGAGCTCGGAACCGGTAAGCTCCCCCCCTTGAGTCAGCCCCATAAAAAACAAATGCAAGTAACTGACAAGCTCCGCTTTTTGATCATCAGGCAAAACTTTCACAGCTAACGCCCCGACAACAATACCAATAATAAAAAACAAAACCATGAAGAAAAAAGCTACTAAATGAGCTCGTAAAAACAGCTGGATATTTTGCCGTAATCCTAAAAGCATGTCCTTAACTCACCTCTTTGCAATTCACTACTTTAAGGTATGCAAAGAAGACAAGAATTAGAACGCTAGAACGGATTATTCAAGAAAGACCTTACCATAAAGACCACCGCCACCCGCATTGAGCAGCACATTTCCAGCCCGCCCCTTGATAATCTTATCGGCTATTTTCGCGTTTGTAGCCGCTTCAAGTTCCTCAAACGAAGCCTCATGCAAAATATAGATTTCCGAAGCCAGACAATTACGTAAGCAAAGACGCGTTTTAGGACCAATACCTGGCAAAAAAGCCAGCGGAATTTGATAGATATAAGACGGCCGAAAAGCTGGGTGCTGAGGCAGAGCGAAATCGGCAATATCAAAAATCCGGTCAAATACGCCCCGCACAACACGTGAACTGCCACAAGTCTTACAAGTAAACTGCCTTAGTGACTGTTTAAAAAATTGACCATGACTGCCACAATCGAGACACACTGTTTCATGATACTTGCCTAACTGGGGATTTAACCCGTAATTGGCCATGACTTTGCGTTGTCCTGAGCGTTTTAATACCTTGCTAAACTCACTAAAAGTAGGTTCTTCCATGGAAAAGACGTTGAATTCCCGTCCAATCTTATCAAGCGAATGGGCATCCGAATTAGAAAGAAGCGTAACAGTCTGAAGCTCAGCCAAACGATCAGCAAGCAAGCTATCAGCACTGAGACCAATTTCCATGGCAGCCACATAATTCAGCTGCTTATCCGATAAAATGTGACTTATGCATTCAGACACAGCACCAAAAAGACTTTTAAAAGGAGTAAAAACATGGGCAGGCACAATAAGTGTGTCGTAAGCGACAGCTAGATCAACAAGCTCAGCAAAAGACATATGGGCATTTTGCGAACTCATATTGACATTTTTAATATGCTTAGACATTTGCAGCGTAAAAGGCTTGATAGCAGACAAATCTGGAAAGTAAACCAACGTATGACAGGAACCGCCTTGCGGCTCTGTTGTCTCAATCTCTGCACCTAATAATAAATTCAGTGTACCCTGCTCCGTCGCATAACGATATCCTCCCCCGCTAACCGGGATGAGCAAGCCTTCTTCAATGAGCTGCTCAATATCGTTTTGAACAAGCGGCGACAAAGCATCAATAATCCCAATGAGATGTAATCCCTTATAAAGGGATTCTTCTAAAATGTTACGAACAGTCAGACGGGCCGATGTGGGTATTTTTACCCATCTGCCACACTCGCTCATTCCGACATGAATATGAAGATCAGCATAATAAGATTTCACCGGCAGCTACTCGCTGCCATAAGCAGCCCGACAATACTCTTGGCATCATGAATACGACCGTCAGCGATCATCTGCTGTGCTTCTTGGAATGTACAATATTCCCTATTTAAAAATTCATCGTCATCAAGATGCTGTGCTGTCTTAGCTAACTCTGTTGCTAAATAAATAGTGATTTTTTCATTGCAAAAACCTGGCGTCGTATAAATCGCTGTCAACTGCTTAAGTCTCCCCGCCAAATAACCTGTTTCTTCTTCCAGTTCTCGTCTGGCACAATGATCTGGATCTTCCCCTTTATCAAGCTTGCCAGCTGGAATTTCCAGCAAAGCTTCACCAACAGGATGACGATATTGCCTGACAAGAACAATTTTGTTCTCAGGTGTTACAGCAACAACGGCTACTGCTCCAGGATGGACGACAACGTCGCGCCCAGCTTCTTTGCCATTGACTAGAACAACTCGCTCTTGCTTAACTGTAATAATGCTTCCTTGAAATACTTTCTTACTGTCAATTAGTGTTTCTTTTAACTCCATCGTATCACCTTTCATTGAAAAGGCCGCACCGAGTTGCAGCCTTACGCCCGCATTTCCATTCTTAGTTTATCGGCAATCATGGCCATGAATTCAGAATTCGTTGGTTTTCCTTTTTCAAGTTTGACTGTATAACCAAACAGACGATTAATCATCTCAATATTCCCGCGACTCCAGGCTACTTCAATAGCATGGCGAATCGCACGTTCTACCCTTGACGGCGTTGTTTGATATTTTTCTGCAATCATCGGATAAAGTACCTTCGTCACAGCCCCCAAGAGTTCAATTTCAGAAATAATCATCATAATGGCATCACGCAGATACTGATACCCTTTAATATGAGCGGGTATGCCAATTTCTCTAATAATATTGGTAACCTCCACATCGACAGGACGCGCTTTAATAGCCTGCGCAACAATAGGCCGCTGAGACGTAATCGTCGTAGCGAGTTGCCGAATGCGGCTGGCAAGTACATCCATATTAAAAGGCTTCAATACATAATAATCAGCACCAAGCTCTACAACACGCTGAGTAATCGCTTCTTGACCAAAGGCCGTGAGCATAATCACTTTCGGCCTTTTTCCACCCTGAACATTCATTTTTTCTAATACGCCAATTCCGTCAAGATGGGGCATGATAATATCTAAAATAACCACATCTGGATTTTCTTGTTCCATAATAGTTAAAATTTGCTCTCCATCGTAAGCGACACCAACAAGTTCCATGTCAGCCTGATTTTGCAGAAATTCCTGCATGATCCCTGCAAATTCCCGATTATCATCGGCAATTGCTACTTTAATACTTTCTTTTGTCATTGCCATAACCTCCCTGAATTTGGTCTGCTAGACGAATTCGACAAAGAATCGGCATATCCTTCCTGTCATGGAAAAAATATACACTTATGTAAAATTATCAGGGTAGAAGGCCCTGTCTAATTTCTACATATATTGTACACCCATTGAAGCTTTAAGAAAATAGCAAGACCAGAAAACTCTTGGATAGAATGGTTATGGGTACCCTCACACTTATATTTTTTCTCTCGGTGTATAGTGAGTATGAAAAAGCTGGTGAGCTTTTTCACTGCCAATTTCACCAATATATTCTTTATAAAGAGTTTGAACTGCGGGATTATCGTGAGATTTTCGTATTTCCTTATTTCTATCTTCTCGATAAAGAGCATCCATTCGCTTCTTTACTATATCCATATTTCCAAAGTGATAAGGCTGACCACCACCATCTATGCAGCCGCCAGGGCAGGCCATAATCTCGATAGCGTGATAATTTGCTTCACCCGTTTGTATGGACGTTAAGAGGGTTCTTGCATTGCCAAGGCCGTGGGCTACTCCAATTTTTATTTCCTTGCCATTGATATTGACACTAGCTTCTTTTAAACCTTCTAGTCCTCTTACATCATGGAACTCAACGTTGCTTAATGTTTCACCTGTTAGCCACTCATACGCAGTTCTAAGGGTTGCCTCAATAACGCCACCTGTAGTACCAAAAATTACTGAAGCCCCTGTGGACTTACCTAATGGATCATCAAAATCTTCTTCAGGTAAATTCTTGAAATCAAGGCCCGATTCCATGATCATATCTGACAGCTCTCTTGTTGTTAGCACAAAGTCCACGCTTTTTTGACCCCTCATTTCTAAATCAGGGCGAATTATTTCATATTTCTTGGCTATACAAGGCATAATGGAAACTACCACTATTTTAGCAGGATCTATATCAAGCTTTTCAGCAAGATAGGTTTTAGCTATCGCTCCGAACATCATATGTGGCGACTTACATGTGGAAGGTATGTCTAGTAAATCAGGAAATTGATGTTCGATAAATTTTACCCAACTAGGACAGCAGCTTGTTAATATTGGAAGTCTCCCTCCGTTTTTAAGCCGATCAATAAATTCATGCGCTTCTTCTACTATTGTTACGTCTGCTGCAAAGTCTGTATCAAATACTTTATTAAAGCCTAATCTTCTAAGAGCCGCTACCATTTTACCTGTAACACTAGTGCCTGGTTCCATATTAAACTTTTCTCCCAGTGCAACTCTGATAGCTGGAGCTGTTTGAACGAATACATGTATTTCCGGATCTGATAATACTTGCCAAACAGCATCTACATTGCTTACTTGCGTTAAGGCTGCAGTAGGACAAACAGCTACGCATTGACCACAGAAGGTACACATCGTCTCTAGCATAGGTAGCCCGAAAGCAGGAGATACTACCGTTTCAAAACCTCTATCTACGGCAGAAAGTATGCCACATGTTTGAACTTCATTACACATCGTTTCGCATCTTCTGCACATAATGCATTTATCGAGATTTCTATATATCGCACCACTAGAGGAATCCTTTTTATAATGTGACATTGAACCCTTATATTTTATTTTTCGAATACCTAGCTCAGCTGCTAAGAGTTGTAATTGGCACTGAGTATTTTTTTCGCATACAAGGCAGTCAGTCGGATGATCGGATAACAGCAATTCTACCATTTTGCGTCTTGCTTTGGTTGCTCTAAGGGTGTTTGTTTGGACAGCCATTCCTTCAGCGGCTTCTGTAACGCAGGCAGGTGCCAAATTTCTTCGCCCCTCAACCTCCACTAGGCAAACCCGGCAGGACGCCGTTCTGTTAACCATTTTTATATCGTGCAGATTAAGATAGCACAGTGTAGGAATATTTACATTAATAGATTTGGCTGCATCAAGTATTGAAGTGCCTTCAGGTACCGTTACTTTGAACCCATTTATCGTTAAATGAATCATCTTCAACTTTTTATTCCTCCTTTCCTGTTATTTTCTTGTAATAGCATTAAACTTACACTTAGTTGCACAGGCACCACATTTGATACAGCTTTCCTTATTAATCGTGTGAGATTGTTTTACGGTTCCTGTAATAGCATGAACAGGGCATACCTTAGCACAAGCCGTACACCCAACACATTTTTCAGGACGAATATGATATTTTAAAAGTGCTGTACATACACCAGCCGGACAGTTTTTATCTTTAACATGAGCTACATACTCATCCCAGAAAAAGTTCATCGTACTTAAAATAGGGTTAGGCGATGTTTGACCAAGACCACAAAGAGAAGCGTCTTTAATGATGCTGCCAAGTTCCTTGAGATCTTCAAGATGCTCCATCGTTCCTTTACCTTCTGTTATTTCTGTTAAATTTTCATAGAGACGTTTATTACCAATCCTGCAAGCTGTACATCTTCCACAGGATTCATCAACGCTAAATTCCAGATAAAATTTTGCTATATTCACCATGCAGTTATCTTCGTCCATGACGATCATACCGCCAGAACCCATCATGGAACCTATTTTAGTTAAGCTCTCATAGTCTATCGGTGTATCTAAATAGTCTGAAGGAATACAGCCTCCTGAGGGACCGCCGGTTTGGACAGCCTTAAATTTCTTGTTGTTTTTTATTCCTTCACCAAGATCGAAGATGATTTCTCTTAAAGTAGTGCCCATCGGTACTTCTACAAGCCCCACGTTATTTATTTTTCCAGCTAAGGCAAAAACCTTTGTTCCTTTACTTTTTTCAGTTCCGATAGAACTAAACCAGTCTGCACCTCTTAGGAGGACAGGACTTATATTTGCGAAAGTTTCCACATTATTGATGTTGGTAGGCTTTTTCCAAAGGCCGATTTGAGCTGGATAGGGCGGCTTAACTGTTGGTTCGCCACGTCCGCCTTCCATAGAATTTATCAGTGCTGTTTCTTCTCCACAGATAAATGCTCCGGCACCGTATTTTACATCTATATCAAAGGAAAAGTTAGAGTCTAATATATTTTTCCCGAGCAGACCCATCGCGTAAGCTTGCTTAATCGCGGTTCTCAATCTCTGAATAGCAAGCGGGTATTCAGCTCTAATATATATATAGCCTTTGCTTGCACCAATGCAGTAGCCACCAATAGCCATGGCTTCTAACACGGAATGAGGATCTCCTTCAAGGACACTTCTGTCCATAAATGCTCCAGGATCACCTTCATCTGCATTACAAATAATATATTTTGTTTCAGATTGGGATTTTCTCGCCATTTCCCACTTAATTCCGGTAGGGAAACCACCGCCGCCTCTTCCACGGAGTCCGCTGCGCTTCACTTCATCAATCACTTCTTCAGGAGTCATGGATGTAAGCGTTCTTCCAAGCGCTTCATAACCATCAAACGCTATGTATTGTCTGATATCTTCAGGGTTTATCAGGCCACAATTTCTAAGTGCAATTCGCATTTGCTTCTTATAAAAAGGAATGTCACTTTGTTTGGGACAGCTATTTCCTGTCTCAGGTTCATGGTAAATACATTCTTCTACTATATTGCCTTTCACGATATGTTCTTCGATAATTAATTTCGCTTTTTCAGGAGTAACTTCAATATAAAAAATGTTATCTGGCATTATTTTTACAATCGGGCCTTTTTCGCAAAAACCGAAGCAGCCAGTAATTTCGACGCGTACTTTATCACTAAGATCGGCATTCGCTACTTCTTTTTTCAGTGTTTCAACCACATCCATGCTATTCGATGCTTGACAACCCGTTCCGGCACAAATAAGAATATCTATCGAAGAAGTACCTTGCGTGTTTTCACAGCGAGTATTTTCATTGTCTACGGAGCGATTTTTAACTAACTTTTTATACTCTTTTTTTAAAATTCTTAATTCTTCAAGGGAATTTACTCTGTTCATATTGATTCCTCCATATATTCCCTAATAATATTTTTAACATCTTCTACTTTGACTTTTCCATATACTTTGCCATCTACTGTTACAACAGGAGCTAGTCCGCAAGCACCTATGCATCGGATGATTTCGATCGTAAATAAGCCATCGTCAGTAGTGTTACCGTCCTTCAGTTTGAGCTGATTTTTGAATTCTTCGAGAATGCTTTCGGCACCTTTTACAAAGCAGGCGGTTCCCATACAAACGTTAATAATGTGTTTTCCACGCGACTTCATTGTATAGAATGAATAAAAAGTAGTAACGCCAAATACTTTCGCTGCCGTAAGTCCAAGTTTTCTGGATATGAACAGTTGGACTTCTGAAGGCAAGTATCCGAAGATATCTTGAGCCTCATGCAGGACGTTGATAAGACAGCCTTCCTTCTCTTCAATGCTATCAATATAGGCTTCAAGCTTTTGTAATTTTTGACTATCCAATTTGTTTTCACTCATATTTTTTCTGCATCTAAGCAGCACACACCGCCCTTATATTTGTAGAATAATCGGTAGTAACAAATACATCAATGGGGATATTGTTTACGAATTTTTTATAAATATCCGTATGATAGCACGCCTATCTTACGAACTTATACCCCCGCTTCAGCATCCAGTCAGGCCAAACGCTAAAAAGGCTATTGTCCATTACTAGACAATAACCTTTTCCTATTATCGACTGTCGCAGCCATAGAACTTTCCCCTATACCAAGGTTAATTATATCGTCCGTATTTTTCCACGGCGTCAAAAAACGCCTTAACATTTTCGTGTTTGGAATTCATCGGCATATTACACCCCGATGAGTAAATCAGACCTTCCCCATTTTTAAAAGTTGTGAGTAGTTTTTTCGCGTATTCATCCAACTCGCTAGGCAAGGCTACAGTCAACAGTGCTGGGCTTACATCCCCTTTTATCGCGCAATGCCCTTTTAAGATTTCATGAGCCCTAAAGATATCAGTCGCACTGTCAAGTTCCAGTACAAACTTGCCTTTGGGCAAATCAAGAAAATACTCCAAATTTTTCGTCCAGTCCGAATCGCAGTGGAGAATCGGAACAAGATTCTTTTCCACCATCTTCTCAACCATAACTTTCATATACGGCCAGACAAACCGTTCAAAATTCTTCTTATTGATAAACTGGCCCGAACCTCTGACGGCACCAACAAATATCCGATTACAGCCGGTGGCTTTCGCGGCCATTTCCGAACCAGCGATAGTTGCGTTATTTACAATTTCGAGCAATTCAAGCAGTTGGTCACCCATCTGATACATGTCCTTATAAAATTTGTCGATCGAACGTATTATAGAAAAGTTATCGAACGGAACGGTGCCCATAATTGCACCCCAAGTCAAGCTCTGTCCACGAGCAAGCGTACGATCAATCTCGTCCTGTCGGAGTTTGGCCATTTCTTTTTGGGCCGCAGTCACTTCTTCCCGATTCACTTGATGGGCGCGTTCCAGGAAGGTCAGCCGATATTCCGTAAACCCTTTCTCACGGACAATAGCGTAATCATCCCGGGTCATAGTTTCAAATTCTACAATTTGGTACTGGGCGTTATCATCCAGTTCCTTGCCAGGCATGCGCATCCGCCCCGGGCCGCATTTTTGGCCAACAGGAGCATAACGACCGTGCATCATATAGGCGTTACTGTCCCAGACGGGATAAGCTTCCCACACTTTATTGATAGCCTCCTGCGCTTTATCCCAATCCCACATGAATTCCTTGTTGGTAAGTCCGGCAAACTGCCCGGCATACTGCTCAATTATTGGCGCACAGACGACCCGATCTACCTGTTGGAGATTAATAGAAGCGATAATCCGTTCTTCCGCAGTCATTGTGTCTATTGCCATTTTATTTCACCCCCAAATATTTCTTCATCATCCCCACAGCATCGTAAGCGTTTTTGCAATAACCATCGGCATGGACATATTTGCACACACTTTCATCCACCGGACCACCGCCAACCAAAACTTTGGCTGCCGGATAGGCTTTTTGGACTGCGCTAACTGTATCCCGCATGGTATCGAAAGCCGTAGTCAGCAGACAACACATGCCCACTACTTGCGCTTTATGGGTTTTGACTGCTTCTACGAAGTTAGCGATAGGTACATCCACTCCCAAATCTATAACCTTGAACCCGTTACAGTTCAAAATAGTGGAAACTATATTTTTACCGATATCATGGATGTCATCCTTAACGGTGCCAAGTACCATGGTACCGAGGATTTTCGACTCCACGTCCGTCGTTAAAGCAGCTCCCAGCTGTTCTGCTGCAGTAGAAAATACATCGGCTGACATAATAAGTTCAGATAAATAATAATCGCCTGCCTCATATAACTTTCCGACCTGTTCCATACCTTGTTGGAGTTGCCCCAGAACTTCAATAGCCGGAATGCCGACAGCCAGCTGCTCTGTAACTCCCTGTACTACAAGATCCTCATCCAATTCCGCCATAACCTTAGCTAGATCAATCTTTACCATGCTCTCTCCTCCTAGAATATCTGCTTTACTAACATTTTTTGATGATTACATAACAACCAAATTAACCAAAACAATTTTATTTTAATAACTGATTCGCAATCACAATGCGTGCACTTGATTGGCGCCCTCAAATATGTGCAATATTACATCAATTGTATTGGAACTACCAATCCCCCTCTGATCTTTCTTGACAACTGAAAATAGACTTTATCAGTACCACTAAAGCTTTGCTAATCAGGCTACATTGTCGCTAATAAGGACAGCCGACAATGTAGCTTGAAGTTAGCTAGCACTAGAAAAGCCTTATCCTATTCATTACGCCAGCCACAACATTATACGAGATAATCACACACATTTTAATAGAAGAATTCGAATTTGACCATCCAGCACTTATCTAAATTTTTGGAAGTCAGATTGGTTAGCCCTTGATTCTTAATCTTGAAATCTTGCCATTCCAACGACAGTAATACGTTAGGCATCAGCACATTTTCATAGGACACGTACAGCACATTTACGTTATCGCTGGCATGGGTGAAAACATTATAGGGCTGCGGAGCATAGGCCACTGCAGTGGTGTCAAAACCGCCACCGCCACTAGGAAGCGCACCAGCATCAATACTGCGATAGGACACCGCCCAAGCATTGTCACCTTGTTTCTTTACATCAACCAGCGGTACGCACGAATAATAGCAAGCCGTGGCTCCTGGTCCGTCGCCGTTACTCAGTTGCACAACCCAGCCTTTCGGGCTACTAGGTAGGCCGACCGCATTTTTCAGATTACTACCAATATAGTCACCTAACAGAGTCATGCCACTAAATTGATATTTTACAAATACGTCATAGCCTGTGGAGCTATCGAACTTGCCAACGTTAGTATTAAGCGTACCTGTCCCAGTTGCAGTACTCACGCCGGGAATATGGGCCCAATAATAACCCGCTCCTAGACTCAGGTCTTTATCGATCTTGTAGTTCAATTGCGCACTAGTAAATTGGTAAGACTTTCCGGAATCCAGCACACCAGTCCCCAAACTACTATCCGACTTGATATTACCGGTATAAGCGCTGAAAGCTGTATTATCAAACTGCTTTTTGATGAGTACACCGTCAACGGCTAAAGGTTTACCAATAAGGCCATACCCTACCATATCGAGTGCTGACCGACCAGCCCGGATGCTATCAAGTCCCAACGCATTCTTGGCGGTTATGTTCATAATGTCGAAGTAAGCTGTTGAACCATAACTACTGTCAGTATTGCCCCATTTATTGCCCCAATTGGAGCTTAACCGTCCTTGCCAGGAAACGTTTTCGTTAATAGTTCCCCAGAATTTGATGCGTTGCCGGAAGTCGTACATGTCTGACCCCTTTAACTTTGTGGTCCCAAGAGCTTTCGGACTGTCGCCTAAAATACGCATCCGGGTATCGCCCCCCACCCAGGTATTGGTCTTGGCCTCAACCTTGGCTAGGCGCAAACCCAGCTGGTTGAGTTCGCTGGCAAACTCAGCAGACAGTTTGTCGATTAATTGCCTGTCAGCTGCATCGGCTTTGTCATAGCGGGCCACAGCCCTACTTACAACAATAGCCACTTCATAACGGCTCATAGCCCGGTCACCCCGGAAAGTGCCATCGCTGTTACCTTCAATCAAGCCATCTTTAGCTAATTTGGTTATAGCATCATATGCCCAGTGTTGGGCCGGCACATCACTGAACGACCCGGCTGCAGCAAAAGTAGTCCCTGTTATCGTGACCACAAATAGCACGATGAGAATGAATACTAACCATTTCCGCATGTTTCTGTCCTCCTAAAATTAAATTATTATTGCTTGATAAAGGATGGGGTTAGGCGCGAAGCTCTCCCTCCTTGCTGGCTTCACTGCTGCCTAATCTAGCAGCAATAAAGCTATTATCAAAACCTAGTTTCGAAAGGAATCTCAGGTTTTGATTGACGGCATTTCCTTAAGATTCTTAGGCTGTGGAATTTTAGCGAAAACCAACACAATGATGCCAATTACGCAAATGATGGAATTAAGCTGAAACGCCGGAGTATAACTCTTGTACATGTCAAAGAGTTGTCCGCCGACAACACCAGAACAGGAAACAACGAGTGCCGAAATAGCTTGTAACGTTCCATTTACTTTCGGGAAGGCTGCAGGCCCAAAGAAATTCCCAAGCATAGTGTTTTGGGCCACAAACGCCCAGCCGAAACCGGCTCCATAGCAGATTGCTGCGATATAGGCTGCGGCAAGAGTACTTGGGCTAGCGAGAATAGCAAGATAAGAACCAAGGAAGTAACAGCAAATTCCCAACATCATGACATAACGAGCCGCCATTCTATCCATCAACCAACCAGAAATCAGTCGACCAAAAATGCCACCCATGGTGAACAGCCCCATGGCAAAAGCAGCATCAGCAGGATTAATACCTGCCCCTCTCAAGTGCAAAATCCAATGAGCAGTAAAAAAGAAGAATGGCCACTGACTGGCGGCAGCCGCAATAACTGCTAACCAATAGGTAACCGATTTATATACTTCCGCCGGTGTCCAGGGATATTGGGTAATCAATGCATTAATCGAAGAATTTACATTGCTAGCAACGCCTGCCTCTTGGCCATCCGGAATCTGTCCCAAGTCCTGCGGACGCTCTTTTACGAAAAAATAAGCAACACCTCCGGATATAAGAGCAATAACAGCAACAACTATCCATGCTGAACGCCAATTCCCGCCAGTAGTCGCAATCAACTGATTCATAGCTGGCGCACCGATAAATCCAGCAAAGCCTGAAGCCGTCATTGCCACAGCCATCGCTCTACCCCGAAACTTAACAAACCAGCGCGTAATCGCCGTCGACAAAGCAACAATTGTGCAAAAACCAATACCAGCTCCAATCAAAACGCCAAAACCGACTAAATAATGCCAAGGCCGGGACGCCACCAGCGACAACATTAGCGCGCCGATAATCAGCAGCCCTGATCCGATCATGAAGGTCTTTCTGATTCCCCATTTGGTGATTGTTATTCCCACCAGAATAGCCGAAAGACCGACACAAAGGTTCAGCAAAGAAAAGCCTAATCCGTAAGTGGCACGGTCCATCGGGATTTCTTTAAGTAAAAAAGAATTAATAACGGCACCGCCATATAAAGGAAATCCCATGTTAAGTAGGTACAGAACCCATAGGACCCCAACCAGTTTCCAGCCATAGAATTTTTTGGGTTTCTCCATTCATTTAACCTCCTCATTTGTTTCGTTTTTAGAACCATTCCATTCTCAAAAGAAGACTCCAAACGCACCACGCCGACAGATTCCCATGGAATGCCTTATTTCTCCACCTCCAGTCACTATTGCACCTGTTTTGGCACCTATCAATCCCTCCCGGAGCTGCGAAAGCACATACGTTTTTCTTTGAAAAGCAGAACAAATGAGTACCGGTGAAACAAGGCGTCGAGCAAGCCCTCACTTTCAACGAAATCGCCAGGTACTTATTCAACGCCGATAAGCTGTCACAGCCAAATTCAATCTATTTAGATACAATTTGCAACCGCAAGATACTTTAGTCGATATGACTGGCTATTTCATAGGCATCCCAAATCGCATACATGATATTGGCCACCTTGCGAGAGTCGCCGATCAAATAGGTTGGCGAAATTTCCCTGTCTAGTTTCTCATACAGCGAATTCTCCGATATATACCCCACGGCAAGAATAACGGTATCCACTTTAATCGTTCGAATGCCTTCTGCTGTTTCTATTTGCAAGGTACTACCGTCGTAGTTTGTGGCCTTTGCGGAAGTAATTGTTTCGATACCTTTGAACGGGATCAATGCCGTCAGCATTTCGCTATTCGCATGACACAATGGACCATTTACCGCCAAGATTTTGGGAAGGGCCTCGACAATCGTCACATGTTTGCCCTGATCACGCAGCCACAAAGCCGTTTCACAGCCAACCAGCCCGCCGCCGATGATTGCAATTTCTTTTCCCGCTTCTTTTTTACCCAGCAGAATATCGGCAGCCGGATAAAGGGGAACCGAACCTAACGAAATTTTTCTTGGCTTGGAACCGGTTGCCACAATTACGACATCCGCGCCTGAATTTTGCACCATCTGAACATCAACTTCCGTATTCAAATAAATGGGGACGCACAATTTTTCTAGCTCATGCTCATACCATGTGGCAAGAGCATGGTCATCCTCTTTAAATGAAGGAACACCGCCAGGAATCAGGTTGCCGCCTAATCTAGCGTTTTTTTCATATATCAGGGGATTATGCCCCCTCATCGCCAGAACGCGCGCTGCTTCGCAGCCCGCTAGGCCACCGCCCGCAATGAAAATTTTCTTTTTGTGTAATGCTGGCACCAGCCGTTCCGACCGTTCACGGCAGGCTTGAGGATTCACCGCACAGTTGAGCGCTGAATATTCCTGTATGCGGCCCATGCAGCCTTCATGGCAAGACAGGCAGGGACGGATGGACTGGCTATCGCCCGCTTTGATTTTGTTGACATAGTCGGGGTCGGCAAGCAACGGGCGTCCCATAGATATGATGTCGCAAGCGCCCTCCTTTACGGCTTGAGACGCCAGTTCCGGGTTATCCATACGTCCTGCACAGATAACGGGAACATTCACGGCTTCTTTGACCATTTTGGCATAAGAAATGTACAGACCTTTTTCCTGGTACATCGGCGGATGGTTCCACCACCAGGCATCGTAACAGCCCACATCCACATCCAAAGCGTCATAACCGTATTTTACAAGTAATTTTGCGGCCTCAATGCCCTCCGCAGTATCCTTGCCTTTTTCTGCAAACTCTTCATTAGGCAGTGCGCCGACACGCCAGTCTTTGATGAAACTTTTTACACTATACCTGAGCGTTACTGGAAAATCCGCACCGCAAGTTTTTTTAATCTCATTCAAAATTTCGCGGGCAAAACGGAGTCGGTTTTCCAGACTGCCACCATATTCATCCGTACGATTGTTGAACAACGCTATAGCAAACTGATCAATTAAATACCCCTCATGCACCGCATGAATTTGTACACCGTCAAATCCGGCACGCTTGGCATTATGCGCCCCTTTTCCAAACTGCGAAACGATTTCTCTAATTTCTTTTTTTGTCAATTCACGGCAAGTCCTATCCAGCCAGCGATGTGGAATAGGCGAAGGCGCAACTGGTGGATGTTCCCCCAAATTGGTGGGAATGGTAACCCTGCCAAACCCACCGGACATTTGAAGAAACACCTTAGCACCGTAGGCGTGTATTTTTTCAGTCATCTCCCGGGTCGTACGGATAAAGTGCACCGGATTGTGCGTGGAGCAAGGACAGTTTGGCATATCATGCTGTTCTACTTTGTTATCCACAAAGGTGACACCGGTAATAATCAATCCTGTCCCTCCTTTGGCGCGCTCCACATAGTAATCAATACCTCGCTGGTTGAATCCGCCGTCCGCATCGCCAAGCCCCAGCGGTCCCATGGGAGCCATAGCAAAACGATTTTTAAACATGCAGTTCCCAATCGAAACTGCATCGAATAAATTTGCGTACTTAGCTTTCATTAACACTCCTCCTCTTCCATCGTTTTAACTTCGTCAAGCCTGTTCACCAAATGAATTTTATTAAAATCGCCGGACTTATCCATTTGATGGAATAAAATTGTAATCTGTATAACTAGGATATTCTTCATTTTATATAAAGCAATTTTTATGCCAATAGTCTGCTATAATCAATAAACCAAGCAATACAGCCACTTCAAATACTTTCCTCTATTCCATTGCACCAATAAAAAAGTATTTCATTTGCAACATTTTGAATTATGAGTCAATTGTAGATGTACCATTGTAGGTACATCTACAATTGACTCATAATATCCCAACTTTTTTCTACTCCCTTGTACTTTGTTGATTTGCACCATTTCTAAAACACATTACTGAATATGGTCAAACTCATCTTCTTCCCGAAAATCAAAACAGATGTACCAACAAGGGTACATCTGTTTATCATTTTACTAATTCCGGGAGTTTTTCATCTTTTCGAATGCCTTTAGTTTGCGATACAATACAGTACGATAAATACCCAATTGATCCGCGGTCACACCGATTCGTCCACCACATGCTTTCAGTACTTTCCGAATATATTGTTCTTCAACTTTATTCATTACTTCTTTTAGCGTACCTCTTAATCCCAACAAACCAAAAATGTCCTGGTTAAACAACGTCTTGTCAGTAAAGACATCTGAAGACAGCGCACCAAAAGACTCATCCTGCAAGCTGTTAATTACCTTTTTTTCTACAGCATTTCTTAACTCGCGCACGTTTCCCAGCCAGTTATAGCTTTGGAATAATACCAATTCATCCACATCAAATTCAATTCTTGTTCCATATTTTTTATTCATTTCTTTCAAAAATTTTAAGCTCAATGCTGCGACGTCTTCCGGCCGTTCTCTTAGTGGCGGTATCACGATAGATATAACATCGAGACGATAATACAAATCGCTACGAAAGGAGCCTTCCTCCATCATCTTTTTTAAATTTTTATGTGTTGCGGCAATCAGCCGAAAATCAATCTTTTTCTCCACATAGCTGCCGAGACGCCGAACTTCGAAATTCTCCAACACTCTAAGAAGTTTCGATTGTAACGTTAAGGGAAGTTCTGCGATTTCATCTAAAAATAATGTGCCCCGATGCGCCGCTTCAAATAATCCCATCTTACCATGCACACTTGCCCCGGTAAAAGCCCCTTTATCATAACCAAACAATTCAGATTCAACAAGATGCTCAGGCAAATTGGCACAATTGACTGCGATAAAGGCTTCACTAGATCGTTTGCTATGACGATGTAAGTATTTAGCCAAAATTTCTTTACCGCTCCCTGTTTCTCCGTAAAGCAAAACCGTACTATCCGTCTGTGCCACATTATGTGCTTTGAGCAGCACTTTTCGCATTGCCATACTCTCAGCTACAATGCTATCCGTATCCAAGACGTAACTACGCAGGTATTCAACCTCCCTTTTCCGCTGATTATTGAATTCCCTTTCTTCGGTAAAGACATATTTATCGTTCAATTTCTTGGGTCGCCCAGTCGTTATGACCAATGTAACATTACCGTCTTCGTCAAATACCGGTGTACTAGTCGAAACTTGTGTCAAATTAAGTCTAGTTGTTAACAAGCCACTTATAGCACACTTTTTCTCTACGACCTCCATTGCATATGATTTATTATAATACCCTTCACGGACAAGATCTTTTAAGTTGGATCTTAGCAATTGGTCCAAAGACATATCCATTGTCACAGCAGTGGTTGAATTTGAGAGTAATACGTTCCCATAACGATCAGTTACAAATACTACATCAGGCAGGTTCTCAAAAATTTTGAGGAAATGCTGCTCCGTAAACGGATTGTTTATTCCTGTCTTTTTTGAAATATGCGTCATTCAATCCCCCTCCCACTTCTGTCCCCAATTTATCGATCATCAATCATTGATTTTGCTACCCAAAGAATATCGAATCAATAATTCCGACAGCTTTTTAATTTCTAATAGATCAGGTGGCAATTCTTTGGCTCAACCTTCAATCCATTTGCTTGTCAATTCTAAATATTTTATCTGTTTTACATAAACATACAATACTCCTGCCAAATTTATATAAATCTGGCAGGAGTTGTAGATTATTTTTACCAACGGCTACCCATTATTTATGTAGCTGTTTCATATGTACTATTCCTTATATTATTTTAGCGATCCACTATTTTCTAACCCGACTAATCTTTTTTCCTCCCACATGAAGCTTAACAACCGCCTTATCGGTGTTCACCTTCACTCGGCTAACAGACGCAAGCTGCTCAGTAGCCATAGCTACCACTTTTTTAACTATACTTCTGCTATAGTTAAAAACTAGGACATTAATGGTCAACTCCATGGCGATAATTGGTTCAACACCCATGCTGCCCCAATTCGGTGACGACTTTACATCTACCTGATTCAAACGTGTTAGAGACAGAAACAGAAAATCATTTTCAATGGTTGTTCTAGCAAACATTTTTATGTGGCCCAATATGACGCCATTATAGGCTAAGGGCTCCCCAATTCCAACCAAAAATTTCTTAAGAAGCTGCTCAACCTCTAATTTGGAAATCTGCCTGTTAAACTCAATTCGTTGCACCTGGCTAAAAACAGTTGCGTCACTCAATCTGAAATACCTCCTTAAGCAGCGTCAGCGATAAGGGGACCGTCGCGCTAGCCGTCAAGACTGGTACTTGACCGACAAGAGCCTTTATATCGGCAACCGTCGTTTTAAGATCGGGACCGGCGATGTCAGACTTGTTGACAATGACTAAATCGCTTTTTTCCACCTGAGCAACGACCAGCGGCTCAAGCACTTCCTTTAGTTCAGTCCACCGTCCACCATCCACGATCGTCACCGTCTTGAAGGTTGCAAAGGCAGAACAGTATTTGTTGACCAGTTCTACAATATTGCCTGGAATGGCCAGGCCTGTCATTTCAACCACCAGCCAATCAGGATTGATTGTTTGATAAATTTCATTAACCGCCGTCACCAAATCACTTGTTATTTGGCAGCACACGCAGCCACCAAAGAGAGGACGCACTTGAATGCCACTGCCCTGAAATAATTTGTCGTCCACACCGGCGTCACCAATTTCATTCTCAATAATGGCCACTGTCTCCTGTCGAGCTTCTGTTATCTGCCTGGCAACCTGCAAAATAGTAGTGGTCTTACCCGAACCTAGAAATCCGCCAAAAAGTAGGATGTGCATAACGAATCTCCCCTTCTCAAGATAATCCGACAGCCAACTGGAAATATTATGTTTAATGCATTCCCAAAAGCATTTATATATACATCTATACTATGGCCGCTACCTTTTTCCTGCAATGATCAATTTTTTTAATAATTTTAATTTACTAACTACTCAATATAGTAAGCTTGTCACACTCAGGTTGAACATCTCTCGCTATTCCTTTCATTACTACACACTAAATGTTCCAAAAACTTTATCAAACAAAAAAAACATGTTCCTGACAAGTCAAGAGCATGGCCTTTATTGCAGCTTCAAGATCCTTTTGTTGTTTTTTATCATGAGTCATTTATAGGACTGTTCTAATAAATCCTGTATTAAACCATCCATAAATTCAAGTTCCTGTTTAATTAATATAAGTGGGTGCCAATATAATGCTAGTAAATTAATTGGCAGCTTTTTTCCACCCTGAGATTCTAGTTTATGATTGATATTGTCCGCAACCTCGGTCAGGAAGTCTTTTCTCTTCTTCAGTGCAGCTACAGCTTCTTCTTCGGTCACAAACGAAATAGCTGCCAGAGCCAAATCGAACCTGAACTCTCTTTCCCTTGTAGATGACAAAGCCTCTATAATCTCTTGCTGTAAAACTTTTTTCCCCTCAGCTGTTATTTCAAATTTTCTTGGTATAGGACCTCTCCCTCGTTTGGCTGTGTCTATATAAGAATTAACCAATTGTTTTTTTCTTAACTTATTCAGTCCAACATAAATAGAAGTGGTCCCCATATCAGCCCACTCCTTGTAGCCCCGTTCTTTGATCAATTGGTTAATTTCATAGCCGGACACCAATGTTTTGTCATAAATAATTTGTAAAAGCACAAATTCACCATTCGCAAGTTCCATAAATATCCTTCTCCGTGTTTATAATAGTTATTCTATATAATATTACACTAAAGTTATATTGTATGCAAGTTAAGAAAGAGTCTTAAAAGAAATGAAGCGGCTGGATCGCCAGCTAGGCTCTCTATCCAACCGCCTTGAAAAAGGAATGGAGAAATTATGGGGGACTTGCATCCCTTTAACTGAATCAAAAGAACCGTCCCATTGATTCTAGATTTCTTTCTTCTTGGGCCATCAAAAGTTTTGCGTTTACGCAAGGAGGCTCAACTAGTATCTGCTACTAGTTGAGCCTCCTTGCTGCGCAAAACTTCCGATTGAACCCTCACCATCCTTGGCTTCTCTAACGAATCAGCGATATTCATTGTTTTGATAAATAATTGCCGTCTTGGGCAGGTGCAAAATATCCTGCATCAACTCCCCGGGGTTGCTTAACCACTGTATACCATTATGAGTCCATATCCAAGGCAGGGCCGTATTCGTGTAGTAATATCCGTCGAAATAACCCCAGCGGCTGAATACATGACCAGGCCCAATATCATTGCGGTGTTGCCACAATTCGCCAAGATCCGTCAAACGATAAGACGGCTGTTCTTTATGTAAACTACTTTGTGGGTAAAAGAACAGCGAACCCGCTTTGGGCAGAGTACCAAGCGTTTCAATTTCATGAGTCCCTGATTGCATGGATATCATGAAGCGGCTGTTAACGGAAAAGTTTTTAAAGCTTTTCCATTGTTTCCATTTCCCATTACTGTAGGCTAAGATCATGTCCACGTTCTTAGCCTCTAAGCCAGGCTTACGCAGTGCCATCAGAACACCGATCATGTCGTTTTCATGTTCCTCATCTCCCCCATAACGCGGATAATACAGATAATAACCGACAAAATAATGCGTAGTACTTTCTACTAAAGAATAGTAGACCTCCGGGTCAACCACGCTGACAAACGGCAGGTTCATTGAATTATTATTCGTACGCCAATCCTGGTCGAAATTCACCTTGGTAAAGACATTCACCCGGTCTACCGGACTGGTTGAATAATTTTGCTGCTCCATAACGGGCGCCCACCGTAAAACGACATCCATTGGAACGGCTGCATCCGTTGGCGCGAAATTTACTAACGTAAACAGACTAGCGGCCATCGTTGCCATCATCAGTCTTTTCAGGCTTGCTCTCATGGCCCCACCTTCTTAGGCGTAATTAAAATGATCAGTTCCGTTTCATGCTTTTCTCGGTCGCTGGAACGAAATAACGAGCCGATGATCGGTAAATCACCCAATAACGGAGTTTTGACAACATCCGACGTGTCCTGACGCTGAATGAGTCCGCCAATAACGATGGTCTCACCGTCTTTTACACGCAGCGTCGTCTCGGCCTGCCGCGTCCGTATGTTAGGATTGCCGTTTTTGGTCTCATTGGTTTTGTTACTTACCTCTGGTTTGATATGTGCCGTAATGGTACCGTCATCATTAACCGTCGGCGTTACTTCCAGTTTGATACCTACATCGACATACGTTACAGATATACTTTCAGTGCCGTTTGATACCTGATGGCTTTCTACGGCCAGCTTATCTCCAATGAGGATCTGGGCCGTCTGCCCATCCAGGGCGGCGATACGCGGGCTGGCCAGCAGACGGGCTTTTTTGTTTTCGAGAAGGTGATTAAGCGTAGCTGCAAAGTTCACCCCATACTTCCCGAGACCAACCCTATATTGGGAACCCTCTAGCGGGACAGCTGCCAGAGTGTTATTGGGAGGAATGCTTGGTAACGCCGTCGTTGCCCCCCAATCAACGCCCAGATCTTTATAGTCGTCGCGGGATATTTCAATAGCCTCGGCTTCAAACATGATTTGCTGCGGCGGAATATCAATTTGCGATATAATCTCTTTGACTGTGTCATAGTCATCCTCATCGCCGACGGCGACCAGCTTGTTATTGATGAAATCCACTTTAAGTCTGTCAGCCGGGATCAATGAGCTGATGAGGGTTTTGACTTGATCCGGTTTGACATATTTCAGTTGGATAACTAAAGGATGAGCAAGAGATATATAGCTATTGGCATTGGGCAAAACCGTATTTTGCGGCAAGTTTTGGTTTGCGCCGGAAATAGCAGGAGCTTGTCCTCCCTGCGGCACTGCAGCATTCGGCGGGAACGGCGAAGCATTTTGAACAGCATCGTTACTTTCCTCGGCAAAGGCCAGTAAGGACATATTGAACAGCAGCAGGACTGCCAAAATAGTGACAGAGATCATTTTTCTACGACTTATACGCATACACTCACCTCCGCTTCTGCTAACCTTTTTCTTCCACCCTTGTGAAATACCTTTTATGAACATGTTAAGTTTCGATTAACATTCTATCTTAAGCACCGTCAGACTATGTCCTATCCAACCTCGTTTTCTGTCCTCCCTCGGCCTCGTTTATATTTACATAACATGGAATATTTTCCTGTGATAACTCGTTGTGTCATTATGACTCATAGTTACATTAATCAACAATTCCTTTACCTATAATTTACATTTTTTTAACCTATTCCCATGAACTGCGAGTATAATAGAAAAAAAAGGCTCTTATTCCATCGTACAGCAAGGTACTTGGGGTTGAAGCAGACGTGTTAAGCAACCGATATCGCATTGGCAGTTATAATTGGACAAGCATCCGCCGCAATTTCAAAAAACAAACAGAAAAATTCTTACAACTTATTTTTTTATCATAATATTACGCCTATGTAATATTACATGTCAATAATAAATAATGACGCTGCAAAACTTACTAACCTTAAATTTAGGAGGTTATTAGAATGTGGAAAAAAATATCCGTTGGTGTAATAGTAACGATGTTGCTGGGAACAACCGCCATGGCCGGCAACACGGACAGACTGACAATGAGCGGTTCCACTTCCGTCTATCCGTTGGCCCAAGATCTGGCGCAGGCCTATAATGCCCAGCATACTGATAAGACAAGCTTCCGTATTGGACAAGGTGGTTCCGATGTTGGCATCCAGGACGCGGCCACAGGCATCGTAGACATCGGCAATGCCTCCCGCAACCTCAAACCGAGTGAAGTCGCCTATGGGCTGGTGGCTACCCCCATCGCCCGGGATGCCGTCGCAGTCGTCGTGAACCCCTTCAACCCAGTGCGCAATCTTACTACCCGACAGATTGCCGGCATTTTTAACGGAACTATCACCAACTGGTCGCAAGTCGGCGGCAATAACGCCCCCATTAATGTCAATTCCTACACGGCTTCTGCCGGGTCCGATACGCTTGATTGCTTCAGCAAACATTTCTTCGGCAGCAGCGGCACTGTTGTCGCAACTGCCAGTCAGTGGGACTCCGACGACAGGCTCCGTCAGGCCGTCGCCGCCGATCCAAACGCCATCGGCTTCCTTTCGCTGGCCGTTCTTGACGACAGCGTTCAAGCACCCAGCCTGGACGGCCGGGTAGTCAGCCTGGACGCCGCCCGCTCCGGCCAATACAACGTCATCCAGAATTTCAGCATGGTCACCAAAGGCCAGCCCACCGGCCTGGTAAAAACCTTCATTGACTGGGTTCTCAGCCCCGCCGGGCAGGCGATTGTCACCCAGAATTATCTGCCCCCGCAATCCGGTCAGGCGATGATAGTCAAAAGACAGCAGGAACGTCCCCATCGTCTGCTCCGTCATCAATCGGGAATGAGCCCTACGGGCTTTTATTCCAATAGATAACAGTCTTGAAGCTTGAAGCGCCCGCTGGGCAAAACTCCATCCCGGTTAGGGTTAGCTTGGCCATTTTGCCGCAGGCGGACACGTCAGGCGCACAAGTGAAAGGAGGGAACAGCATTCTACCAACAAGGTGATAAGCAAGCAAACCTAAGAATCAAGAGACTCTAAGAAAACAAAAAACCAAAAAAACAGGAGGTTATTCACATGTGGAAAAAAGTATTGATGGGTGCCATGATGGCAACAATGATGATGGGAGCAACAGCCATGGCCAGTGACAGCCACATCCAAATGGGCGGCTCCAGTTCCGTTTTTCCCTTGGCCCAGAAACTGACGAGTCAGTATATGCAAGAAAATTCCGGTGTAGACTTCCATGTTACTTACAAAGATTCCGGTGCCGGCATCAAAGGCGCGGCCGACGGTACATTTGACATTGGCAATGCTTCCCGCGACCTAAACTCGACAGACCCCGCCGGGCTGGTGTCTACCACCATCTGCCAGGACGCAGTTGTGATGATCGTGAACCCCAATGTCAAAGTAAAAAATCTCACTACCGCGCAGGTTCAGGCTATTTATAGCGGCAAGGACGCCAACAACAAGGCCGTCGTCTACTGGTCGGATGTACAGGCCGGCCTGCCTCACACCAAGATTGTTGTCGAAACCCGCGAAGCTGGTTCCGGTACCCTTGATTGCTTTACTAAACAAATTATGGGTACAACCCAGATAAGCAGCATCGCCAAAGTGAATGACGGCTCTCCGGCTCTGAAAACCGCAGTCGCCACCACTCCTAACGCCATTGGCTTCATTTCCCTGGGCTATGTTGACAACAGCACAGTCATGGGGTGCTCGCTGAACGGCGTGACAGCCTCCGTAGCTACCATCCATAACAAAACCTATTCAGCTTGGCGGAATTTCAACATGATCACCAAAGGCGCACCTGCTACTGGCAGCAATGTGCAAAACTTCATCACCTGGGTTCTCGGCTCCGAAGGACAGGCCATTGTGAGCGCTGACGGAGAAATACCCAATGCAACAAGCGTTTCCGCTGCTGCTAATCACACGCAGCGCACTGAACGCACTCAACGCGCTCACCGTTAACTGGCACTAAGCGACTATTCAGTCTCTACAACTAAGAAGCTAACAATAAAGGTCGGCGTTTGCCGGCCCTTATTGTTTTAAAAGTGAAAGGAAGAAACAGCAAGAAAGTCTAAGAACCAAAAAACAGGAGGTTATTCACATGTGGAAAAAAGTATTGATTGGTGCCTTGGCAACCATGATGATGGGAGCAACAGCCATGGCCAGTGACCACATCCAAATGGGCGGCTCCAGTGACGTCTATCCCTTGGCCCTGAAACTGACGGATCAGTTTCGTACCGAGAAAGGTGTACAATTCAGAGTTACTTACAAAAATTCCGACTATGGCATCAACGGCGTGGCCGACGGCACATTGGACATTGGCAATGCTTCCCGCGACCTAAACTCGACAGACCCCGCCGGGCTGGTGTCTACCGCAATCTGCCAGGACGCAGTTGTGATGATCGTGAACCCCCGTATCAAAGTAAAAAATCTCACTACCGCGCAGATTCAGGCTATTTATAGCGGCAAGGACGTCTACTGGTCGGATGTACAGGCCGGCTTGCCTCACACCAAAATTGTCGTCGAAACCCGCGAGGCTGGTTCCGGTACCCTTGATTGCTTTACTAAACAGATCATGGGTTCAACCCCGATAAAATCGAGCATCGTCACAGTGAATGACGGCTCTCCGGCTCTGAAAACCGCAGTCGCCAACACGCCTAACGCCATTGGCTTCATTTCCCTGGGCTATGTTGACAACACCTCAGTCATGGGGTGCTCGCTGAACGGCGTGACAGCCTCCGTAGCTACCGTCCATAACAAAACCTACCCAGGGCGGAATTTCAACATGATCACCAAAGGCGCACCTGCTGGAAATGTGCGAGATTTCCTCAATTGGGTTCTTGGCCCCCATGGACAGGCCCTTGTGAGCGCTGATGGAGAAATACCCAATGCAACAAGCGTCTCCGCTGCTAATCACACGCAGCGCACTCAACGCGCTCACCGCTAACTGGCACTAAGCAGCAATTAGTCTCTGCATCGAAGAAGCAGCACACAATAAGGGTCGGCCTATGCCGGCCTTTATTGCTTTAAGGAAGCGAAAAAATGCACAATATCCGCCGTACGGCAAAACGGTTGCAACAACAACCGCAGGGCTTGAGCATAAGTTCCGCACAAAATACCCGCCCTTCGTTTGTTGTGAAGGACGGGTGGTATTTAGACAGCTGTTTATTACTGGAATTTAATCTTCACGCCGTATTCCACATAGCGGCCGGGGGCTATTAGATAGGCCGAGGAATAGTACTGCTTGTCAAGCATGTTGTTGAACTTGACGTAGTACTCGCGGTTTTTCAACTCTTTAGTCATCATGAGGTCGACGGAAGTATAAGGCGCCAGGGTGACGGACTGAAATTGCGGCGGCGAACTGGGATCGGTGGACGCACCAGCGGAGCCGTTGGAAAAATCGCTGAACCGGCTGCCCACATAGTTGAGCGACAGATAAGCCTTGAGGCCCCGGCCGCCGGTGTAGTTCAGGCCTAAAGATCCCTTGTTTTTGGGTTGATCGTTGAACTGATGCCCCTCTTCGGGATCCTGGGCCAAGGTATAGGTGTATTGGGCAACGGCTTTCAGCCTGTCGTTGAGTGTTTTGCTTACTTCGGTTTCAAAGCCTTTCATCGTCACCGTTTGACCCGCATTGTCATACACGGTGGCGCCGTCAACGGGCCTGCTCCGAATCTTGTCTGTTACTGTCTTGTAAAAGCCGGTGACATCCAGACTCAGTCCGTCCGGGGCGGTATAAGTTACGCCAAGCTCGCGGTTCAGGGCTTGCTCCGGCCCGACCCGCTTCTTTACTGATCCGATCGTCGAGAAGCTGGCGATTTCCACCGGCAGGGGATAACGGAAGCTTTTGCCGATGGAGGCGTGCAGCGAGGTCCGGTCATTGACGGCATAGCTGAAACCGGCCATCGGATCCCTAAAGATATGGGAAGAGGAGGAATCGTCCGGATCGTACCCAGGTGCCGTGGGGCGCTTATCCTGCGCTGCGGCATTGGGATTTACGTTCAGATGATCCTTGATGAAGTTCTGCCGGTAGCCTGCGGCGGCGACCAGTTTACCCAGCTTCAGCGTATCCTGGAAGAAGTAGCTGTGACTGTCGTAATGGTACTGCACTGGAACAACATAATTAGGCCCAGGGGCAAAAAACCCATTACTTACATCATAACTACCCCAGTTGGTGTCTTGGTCAAAGCGCCGTGTTTCCCAATTAGAACCCCAGAGAACGGTGTTGACCGAACTGGTTTTAATGGTATGCTCCAGTTGATAGCCGCTTGCACTGGCAGTCGAATTCTGGCCGCCATACCATATTTTGGTATAAGTTGGCGATCTTGTCGCGACCAGGGATGTATTTTCACCGGATTTATACACAGTCAGTTTGAGATCGCTGTTGTCGCTCAGCTTCTGGTTATAGGCCAGACCGCTGTGCCATTCGCTGGCCGGGTCGAGACGCAGCCTGGCTGTATTGTACCAGAAACTGCTGGTGTTTTGTGCATTGCCAATCTGGCCGCCGCTGCCGGGATTGGTGATAATCACGCCGTTTTGATCATAACGGTCAGGCAGCTCTTCGTATTTTCTCGCGTAGCTGCCTGACAGGGTAAGCGAAGATGTGGCGTTAAGGGCAAAATCCAGCTTACCGTCGTAGTAATTGTCTCTTTTCGCAGTATTGGCGGTATACCCGTCGCTTGTCTCATGTTTAACATCAAAATAGTAATTGACTTTTTGATTGCCGCCGCTCAGGGAAGCGCTCTGGCGCAGCGTATTCCAACTGCCGACGGAGGTGGAAAAATCTGCGCTTTGTTTACCGCCTTTTTTGGTTGTGATGTAAATAACGCCGCCGCCGGCGTCGCTGCCGTACTGGACAGGCGCCGCGCCTTTATAGACCTCGATTTTTTCGATGCTGTCCGCCGCGATGCTGTTTAGATCGACGATGCCGTCCATCGAGCTCAGGGGCACACCGTCGACAAAGACTTTGGTATTGGTGGCATCGCTGCCGTGGATGCTGACCGTGGCTTTGCCCTGTATGTTATTGCCGCTGACAACAATGCCGGCCTGTTTCTCAAGCACCTGGGTGGCAGTTTCCGCCCCCTGGGCCTTGATGTCCGCGCTGGTGATCTCCGTCTTTTTGATGGCCAGGCGCTCCTTGAGCCGGGTGTCGGTGACGTCCACTTCCTCGACGACCTCGTCATCGGCCGCGTCGGCGGCAACTACCGCTGGCGCCCAGCTGGCATACAGCAGCATGCAGCCGATAACTGCCGCCAATTTTTTTCTGCGTGCTTGTTTCATGGCTTCCTCCTTTTGGTCTTGTACAAGATAGGTGCAGTGTTGCACACTTCCTTCCCGCGCCATAGGGCCACTTCAGCGCCCTATGGTGCGGTGAGAAGTGACCGGGCTTATTTTCCGGACCTTCCGGCGGCCGGCGGCAGCGCCACCCCGCCGTCGACGACAGTCAATGACAGAGCATCGTTAGAAACCGCTCCGGCGGCCGGGGAAGACGCCGCGCTCAGACCGGGGTTGTTTCCGCCGGCCTGAGCCGCGCCGTTGGCCCATTGCCGCCGCTGCTGCGTCGCAAAGTAATCGGGCGTCATCCAGAGCCGCGCGGCGATACCGGCATCCGTCGTCGGATCGTCCGCCGTGTAGATAAAGCCGCTGCCGGAATAGGTCGGATTGGGATCATACGCCGTGCCCCACAGCACAAAGCCGGGCAGACCGCCGCGCGTATCGGCGACCAGTTTGTCATTTAGATATTCAAGCTTCAGGTTGCCCTGATAGTTACTGTCAAGGTATTTGGTGTTATAGAACAACTGAGATAGATAGCTGGATGTAGCATAGTATTTTGCAGAGGTACCTGACGGTGATAGCCAGTTGGGAAGCAGCATATCCTTGGCGTAGATCAGGTAGCGGCCGCCGGCCTTGATGGCGTTTGGGCCATCCCAGTTGACAAAGTAGCCGCCGCTGTTGATGGTGATGTCACCGCCGGCTATGATTATCGGCTGGCCGCTGCCGACACCGATAGCAAAATTTTCGGACGTGTTGATGGTGATGTCGCCGTCGGCGCTATACTTCGTTTCATCCCCGATTGGACTCAACAACTTATCCGTCCGGTAATTTATACTATTGCCGGCGTAGGACTCAATGCTCGTCGGCAGTTGGCTGTTATCCACACTGATGTCGCCGCGGGCATAATCCGTCCGATGGGTGGTAATGCTGCCGCCGACTGTACAGGACAGGCCATGTCCGTCATCACCAGAATCATTGGACAAATGGATGTTTTTGGCGGCGAAATTACCTGTTACATCCAGATCGTACCGATAAAAATTCCGAAAGAACCCACCGGGGACATTCCACTGGCCTGAAAAGACGGGGTAAAGCTTCACAGTAAACAGCAGGTCGGAGTAGTTGTCAGCAAGTGCCGCCACCACTGCTCCGCTTGAGACTGGGTCGGCAAACAGTCTTTTGAAGTCAAAACCAAATGTCATGGCTGCATCGGACATTTTCGGATCCCAAAAGGGAACACTGAGCAGCAGGGTATCTTTCTTCAGGTCATAAAACGTTCCATCAGACATTTCCGGAAAGACGGAGTTGGCCTTGTAAGGCTGACCCTCTACCGTAAGCAGCATAACTTGAAAAGGACACATTGCGATGTCGGTGCCGTTGTGCGGAGCCGTTCCCGCCGAACTCATAAAGTACAGGCCATCGGCGCCGAAGGTCTGAGTCTGGTAGCGGGCGATGCTGCCTGAGATACGGTCGTTAGTATATCTGTTCACCGTTACGCCGGAGCCGCCGTCCTCTACCCGTCCGTACATCATGGAAGGCTGCCAGGAGAGGACGGGAAAATAGCCTGCTTTTGTGTTCCAGTTGCTGAAGGCCGACCAGTTGGAGTTGGACGGATCCAGCATCTCAGCGTAGCTCAGCGCCTTCGTGCCGGTGTCCGGGCCGCTCCCAACCCCCACTTTGTAGGAATAGCGGGGATCGGTGATAGCAAAAGCAGAGTCCGGATTCCAAATAAGACTGTCGACCGTGGTGCCGGCAGTGTTGCTGCCGATGAGGCCGCCGACATTGCTGTCCGCGCTGCCCTGCACGGCGCCCAAGGCGTAAGAGGTGGCGAGGCTGCCGTTGTTCATGCCGACCAGACCGCCCACATTGCTGTGCGCGCCGGTGCTGCTTATGCAAGCAAAGCTGTTGGTATCGGCAATGCTGCCGTTGTTGACTCCGGCGATGCCGCCGACGCTGCTGCTCGCGCCGCTGCTGACGACCTGCGCCACAAGGCCGCTGTCGGTGGCGCCGAAGTAGGCGCTCTGGATAGTGCCGCTGTTGACGCCGGCGATGCCGCCGACATTGCTGCTCGCGCCCGCGGCGGTGACAACGGCCTCATTATAGGCCGAGAAAATCGCGCCGTTCGCGGCGTTGTCGCCGGCAATGCCGCCCACGCTGCTGCCCGTTCCCTGAGCAGTCACCCGGCCTGTATTGTAAAGCCCCAGATCCCATGCATCCGTGCCTATGCTGCCTGTGCCGGTATTTTGTCCAACGATGCCGCCGGCAACGCTGTTGTCGCCTTCCGTTATGACCGCACCGCTGTTGTACACGAGGTTGTAATCGTTGGAAATGGCGCCGGTGTTACGACCGGCCACGCCGCCGGCGTAGCTGCCGGCGCTGTTCGTGCCGCGACTAGCCACAGTGCCGGTATTGTAGGAGGCGTTGATGGTGCCGTCGTTTTGACCGGTCAGACCGCCGACATTGCTGCCCGCCCCCGTAACCGTAACCGCGCCGGTATTGTACGAGGAGCTGAGGCTGCCGCCTGCAGCGTTAAGACCGGCGATGCCGCCGGCATAGCTGCCCGTGCCTGCGGCGGTGACCGTCACGGCGCTGCGGGCGGCGGCAATGCCGCTGCCGCTGTTCACGCCGGTCAGACCGCCGACGCAGGCGTTGTCGCCTGTTGCCGTCACCGTGCCGTCCACCGCTGCGTTGCTGACGGTGCCGCCCTCGCTATAGCCTACCAGACCGCCGACATAAGTGTTGCCTGCTGCCCCGGCGATGTTGACGTTGGTCAACGTCAGGTTGCTGAGCGTGGCGCCCTGGGTGTAGCCGAACAGGCCGATGGCGGTCAAAGGCGAATTGCTGATTGTCAGGTTATTGATGACGTAGCCGCTGCCGTCCAGGCTGCCTGTAAAAGCATTGGCGCCGGTGCCGACGGCCGTCCAGTTGCGTCCGGCGAGATCGAGGTCGGCCCGCAGCCGGTAGCTGCCGCTTAAATAGTTTTGGATAGCCTGCAGCTCAGACGGCGTATAGAGGCCGACGGTGCCGTCGGGCGCCACCGTCCAGGCCAGATACTTGTTGCCGCCGTAACTGACCCAATTGCCGTCGCTGTAGTCGGGTGCGGTAAGAGTGCCGGTATTGCTGCCTGCCACGGGGCCGCCGGCGCTGCCGTTGACACTGCTGTCAGCATCAAGGTAACTCGCGCTGACTGTGCCGCTATTGGTGCCGACCAGGCCGCCTGCCGCAGCGGCGGGACCTGCTACCTTGGCTGAGCTGAAGGAGGCGGTAAGCGTGCCCGTGTTGCTGCCGGCAATACCGCCGACGCTACCGCTGCCGCTGACCGTGCCGCCTGTGTAGGTGTTGTAGATGCTGCCGTCATTGACGCCGGCCAGGATGCCGGCCGACTGATTGGCCGCCGTGCCGCTGACCGTGGCGTTGGCCAGAGCGAGGTCATGGACCGCGCCGCCGGCAATATGACCGAACAGACCGACGGCGTCGCCACCGTCGTAATCATGGATGGTCAGGTAGCTGACGGTATGTCCCCCGCCGTCCAAGCTGCCGGTGAAGCCGGTGATCGGCACAAAGCCGACACCCGGCGCCATGTTATAGCCGCGCAGGTCGAGATCGGCCGCCAGCGTGTACTTAGCCATCGGGTCCAGGGCCATGAGCTGCAGCTGATGGGCATTGCTGATGATTGTGCTGTATTCGGAGCGCAGGAACGGGGTGGTATAGCCGTCGAGCATGAACCAGGTGCTGGCAAAGTCCCAGCCGCTGTAGCTCTTATGGTCCGCCGCCTGGGCGCTTGTCAGGCCGGTCAGCTGGAGTGTTTTCCCGGTATTGGTGCCGACGCCTTGGGTCTGGCCGGACCGATCGGTGTCCCAGAAGCTTTGGCTGATGGTGCTGGCGCCGCTGTTGCTGCCGACAAAGCCGCCCACACGGGTCTGATCGCCGCTGTAGCTCACCTTGCCTGTGCTGTAGGAATTGGAGATTTTTTCCCCTGTGTAAGTGGAATCAAGCCAGACGGTGTCATACGAGCCGCGCTCAGTGTACGCGTTGTCCCCGCTCGCCCCCACCAGGCCGCCGGCGTATACAGTGGACTTGGCATCGCTGTTATGCACCGTTACCGTGCCTGTGCTGTAGGATTGGTCAATGCTGCCGCCCCGGTTCACCCCCACCAAACCGCCGGCGAAGAACGTGGCATGCTGGATGCCGTCCAAACCGGCGTAATTGACTGTGACCGGCCCGCTGCTGTAGCTGTTCCTCACAAAGTTGCTGTCGTTGCTGTTTAGCACATTATCGAACCCGCCATTGAGGAGACTATTGTAATCAAGCTCGCCGATCAGGCCGCCGGCCGCAATTTGGCCGCCGGCCATAGATTGGTAACGGATACCTTTGCCTTCGTCGACGGTGACCGCAGTTTGGTTGCCAACGCCGTTGGCGGTGACTGCCGCCGTGCTGGAGGAATTGACGACGCTGTCGTGGCTGCCAATCCGGCTCTCCAAAACCAGACCGGCCAGGCCGCCCACGGCACTGGCCTGGTTGCCTGTCACCTTGCCTGTCACAGAGACGTTATCGACGGTGGCCGAATCAGCCATCCCGGCCAGGCCGCCCACATAACATGAATAACCGATGATATCGCTACTGCCCATAGGCTTGTACTCGTCAGTCTGATACTTGTTAGTGCCTGTGATATCAACATTGGTCAGACTCAGATTGCGAACCGTACCGCCTTGGCCGATTTTCGCGAAAAGTCCCACCGTGAGCGGTGTAGATAGGCTGGTAAAGGTGCTATTGATGTACAGGTTGGCGATGGTATGCCCGTCGCCGTCGAAAATCCCCGTAAAACCTTTGTTTTGCGTACCGTCGGTGATGGGTGCAAAGCCCTGGCCGTTGTTCCAGGTGCGGGTGACGCTGGCGTCAATGTCCCGCCCCAGGGCATAAACACCTGTAGTATTATAAGTGGAGGTACTACTATTGCCGATATTCTGCAATTGATTCACGTCGTTGACAAGCATATAAGACCGAAGCTTGTTGTTCGCGGTGATGCCGTCGGCCTTGTTCACATAGGCGCCGTAGGGGCCTGTCAGCAGCCCCGCGGCAGCATCCCAGGTGGTCTGGGTCGCACTGTCGCCGTAGCTTGCCGGGTTGTAATAGATATTGACCGCGCCGTCGGTGAAAACGTGGCCCGTGCTGCTGCCGTCGGTGAAATTAACGGTACCGCTGCCTGTGCCGGTGTTGTCGGCCCGCAGCTTGACGGCGGCGCCGCCGCTATTTTGGATATCGCCGTAAACGTCGACGTCATGATAGGCGGAAAGCGTCAGACTGTTGGCTGATGACCAGGATACAGAAGCCGTCACCGTGATGTCGCCGGCGTCACTGCCCGTTGTCGCGGTTTGAACAGTAATACCGGTACTGTTCAGCGAGTTGCCCAAATCCACATTATTCCAGTAATTGGCACCCGTAGCCCCCGTGCCGATGGTATAATCCGTAGGATCCAGAAGCCAGTTGCCGACTTGGCCCTGCGGCGCCGTCGTGACTACTTTCGCGTCTTTGCTCAGGGTCAGGGTGTGATGGCCGGACGTTTCGACCTGACCGCCGTCGCCCGACTGGCTGCCGCCCCTGGCGGAAATGGTGCCGCTAAAAACCGTTTTATCATCGGACCACACGGCAACCTTACCGCCGTTGCCGCTGGTAATGGCGTCGGCGTTGATGCTGGCTCCTGCGGCTACGGTTGTCGTCCTCGCGTTTGGCTCAGGGCCTTTCCCCTGAAAATTGCCGCCGACAAGCGCCGTGCCGCCGCCCTTGTCGCCGGAGACGTCAATCGTGCTTGTGCCGGTTAAACCGACTTTATCGCCCAGCACCTTGACTGTGCCGCCGGTCTGGCCGCCCGCTTTTCCTGAGGCGTCGAGGGTGCCGCTATTGGTCACTGTGCCTGGCACAGTGCCGCTGGTGCCGCCGTCAAGGGTAATGACGCCGTTCCTGTTTTCCAGACCGCGGGCTTCAATAATGCCGCTGTTGTTGACCACACTCCCGGCCAGGGCGTTGGCCGCCCTGGCCGTCATGATAACTTGTCCGCCGTCGGCCTGGATGAGGTTATGGTTGGCCGCGCTGGCGTTGAGCGCCGCTTGGCTGACGGCAAGATTCAGCAGGCCGTCGCCGTTAAAGTTCAAGGTCACGGCCTGTCCGGCACCTAAAGCTGTCGTGCCTTTTTGCGCCACGATGACACCATTATTGGCCACATTGGTGCCAAGTAAGGCCACATAGCCGCCGTCCGCTGCCGTGATAGCGCCTTCGTTCACGACCGTGCCTGTACCGCTGCCATTACCTGTAAAGGTATACTGGCTGTTCGCAGCGTTTTGGAAATCGCTGTCAGACAGATTCAGCGTCGAGGCCACTAATCCGCCGACATTGACCTGCGCCCCTTTGGCGAACAGCACGCCGTTAGGATTGCACAAAAATACCTGGCCGTTGGCGTTAAGATTCCCGTAAATATTGGAAGCATCGTTGCCAAGCACTCGGTTGAGGGCGATGGAATCCCGCCCGGGCTGGTAGAAGTTGACCGTATTGCCTTTATCAATACTAAAGCTCTGCCAGTCAATGCCCAGCCGGCCGCTTGTCTGGTGAATGTCCAGGGTATTGCCGCTTTGATTCATCGTGCCGCTGCCGCTCGTAATTTTGCCGCCATCAGGCAGGCCGGCCGCCTGGCTGAGTCCCAGCGAACCGAACACCAGACCCGCTGCCATTAAAGGCGGCAGAATATATTTGGCGATTGTTGCGGATGTTCCTTTTGCGTATCCGCTGTGTGTTTCTTTCATGCGATCCCAGTCGCGCCGCCATTTTCTCTGCATATTCCTTGTCCTCCTTTAAAAATATTGAATTCCGTACAACCACCAGCGTCCCCGGCGGTCATGTTCCGACGTCACGGCATGATCGCCGAGTTTCCAGGCGTAATCCAGGCGCACAGTATAATCTTTAGTGCTGCTGGCAATCACGCCCAGACCCGCGCCGGAAAGCGTGCAACCATTATCCCCGGCCTTCGGCAAGGGATTTTTATTCACCATAACGTGGCCGCTGTCGACAAAAAGCGCCAACTGTAAGTCCGGGTCCGGCATATTCCAGCGCAGTTCGCCGCGGACGAGATAGCCCTGATCACCCGAGGCTTCGCCCTGCGGATAGGCCCTGACGCCCTTGGCGCCGCCGAGATACAGTTTTTCCGAGGAATCCAGGTTTTTGTTGGCCCATTGGCCGCTGGATTCCAGTAAGAAATTCAAGCGGGGATTGAGGTTTTGCCAGCGGCTAAAGTCAAAGTTGACTTTCGTATACCGTCCGGCTGTCCGCAGACCGGGAATCCCATATGCCCGGCTGATCCACTGGTCATCGTCTTGCGGCGTACTGCCGTACAGCGTCCGTCCGCCGTCAAAGCCCAGCCGGCCTGACGAAACATTGACGTCATAAGTGTTGGCCCCGGAGGAGTCCTGGCTATCGCCATTCAGCCCCAGACTCCACACATCGGCATGTTTGTCCGACGTTTCAAGACCAAGATAGCCATTGTCGGTAATCTTGCGATAATCAAACTGGAGTTGGACGTTCAGATTGTGGTCGCGGGAACGCACCAGCGGATAGATGCCGAAAATGCTCGCTGTCCTGGATTTACCCGTATCTTCAAGCAACTTAAATTCTTTGCCAAGCTGATAGTGCATGGTGGAATAACTGACACCCAGGCGGGCGCCCTGCGTGCCGACCAGGTTCGTATAGCCGGCGCTGAAGTTATTCAACCCGTTGCCGGAATAATTGTTCCCCAGGTTAAACACATCGCCTGTACCGCTCAGATTATTAATGGTCAGCGTAACATTGCCGACGCCCTGGCCGGTGTAGCGGTTGCCGTAATTGTCCAGCGAAAAGGTGCCTGTCGCATCCTCGTCATTGTCATGAAGTTCAACAGTCAGATTCGTCTTGCCTGTGTCCTTACCCGGGGCCAGAGTGGCTTTCACACTGACGCCGCGGATATCGCTCAACAGCAGCAAATTACGCTCAAGTACGTCTTTTTTTACATAATCGCCGGTCTTGAGGCTGCTGAGCAAATTCGCCACTGTCTGGGGGGACAGGCGGGACTGGTTGCGAATGTCAATGCCGCCGTATTGGCCGGGAACAACCACGATTTCCACCAGCCCGTCTTGAATGCTTTGTGCCGGCAGATAGGCTTTGGCCACCATATACCCCTGTCTGTTAAAGTAATCGGTAATACATTGGGCCGCGGCCTGCAGTTCGGAAAAGCTCAGTTCCCGGCCGACATCAGCCTTGATCAATTCCTGCAGCTGCTCCGGAGTGTAAATCGTCTGGCCCGTAATGTGAAAGCCGCTGACCCTGACTTTGGGCCCCGGAGCTTGTTCCTGTGCCGGCTTTTCTTCCCGGTTGACTTCAATATCCACGTTGTTTTGTTGCGGCACGATAATCTTTTGCTGGTCCAAACTGCTTTTAATGGTGCCGGAGTTAACGTCAACGTTAGGCCGTTGGACCGCAGGAGGTTCGGCCGCCAGCGCCGGGGGGACGCAGCCGATGGCCAGCGCCAGCAGTAGTCCCAGGCTGACCTTGCCGCAGCATAACGTCCTATGTTTTCTAGGCATAAAAAAATCATCCCTTCCTTTTTCTTGCTTCGGACAATCCGGTCTGGCTAGTTGCAAGAGCTACCGGAACTTTTGCAGGACATCCTGGGTAATATCCAGCCCGCCGTAGGATACGCTGTCCTTGTTGATGACAATAGTCAGTTGTTTTTCCGCCGCCACTTCGTTGATGGCCGCATTGATCTTGTCGGCAATCCCTTTCAGCAGTTCCTGCCGTTTTGATTCCACCCGCTGGGCGAGCTGGAGTCTTAAGTCCTGCTTTTCCTTGTCGCTGAGACCGGCCGCTTTGGCAGCAAATTCTTTATTAACCTGCTCGCTTTCGGCCTTTAAGGCGTCGCTGGCTTTTTGCGTGTCCGGGTGCTGGTGGATCAGATACCCGTAATCAACCACCCCGATGCCGGCCGCCTCAGCGGCATGGGCTTGTCCCGGGAAGGCCGTACAACACAGCATTCCCCATAACAGCAGCACCGCCCACAGCATCCCCGTCGTCTTTTTTAGTTCTAAATCAACCATTATGTACATTTTCCTTCTTTCTCTATCAGTAATAGAACGTTCATCCTACTTAGATTCCAACCGCTTCGACTGCGGGAGCCGCTTCGTTTTCCGCAGCACAAGCTAAAGCGGCAGCTACCTCGGCTTGGGAATCGTCGGGCTGGGCCGCTGCAACTTCCGCAGCACCGACTGAAGCGGCAGTTGCCTCGGCTGGGGAATCGTCGGGCTGGGCCACTTCATTTTCCAAGTCGGTCTTCTTTTTCAACACGCCGGCCGCCACAAGCTGCGTAACGAGGTTGTCCTGAACGTTGAGGGATTGGATGAACCCCTCCAAGGGCATAATGATCCGTTTGCTAATATCGACTACAGGCTGACCATTGTCACTCTTGAGTTGGGGCTGCACCGTCATCAAATCGATGCGGACAAGCTGTCCTGTTACATGAATGGCGCTAATCGCGTCGGCAAAAATTTCCTGATTCATCCTTTTCTCTCCTTTGCAATCTCGCTTTATTCTTTGTCAAGCCAGCGGTCTCCCCGGCCTGCAACAGTGCATAAAGAAATGAATAGTATTCCGATCATCGCTCCCGTTGTCAACAAAATATAGTCCTTGAGAACTTCCAGTAACATTCTATCCCCCCTTTACTAATTATGGAAATTGCGGTAAGAATTTTTTTCTTACCGCAATCCAAGAACTTAACCGCCGGCTGTGGGCCGTACCGCGATAGCAACCGCAATGACCCCGCTTTGCCTGACCGCATCCAATACTTCAACCACCCGGCCATGCTCGACACTGCGGTCGGCATTAATGACTACGGACGGCTTTGTGCCCTTATTCTCCAATTCAGTCAGTCGTGCTGTGACTTCCGCCGCCGAAGAAATCTGCTCTTTCTCATAGAACAAATGGCCATCCTGCGTCAGAGTCATTGTGACCACTTTCTTTACTTGGTCCTGTCCGCTGGCAGCATGGGGAAGACTGACTGGCATGCCATGCTGTTGAATCATGGAAAGACTGGACATCATGAAAAATACTAAGAGAAACATCATGGTATCAATCATTGGGATAATCTCGATACGAGCCTTCTTCATGGGTTTACGTGTTATCGTCATCGTCATCGCCCCCTAATCTTGTTTAACTAGCGCCATCTCTAATTCAGTCGCATAATGTTCGATCGTTTCACTTTCCCGCTCAATGCGAGCCGAAAAGTAATTGTAAGGTATCAAGGTCAGTACTGCTATGGTGATGCCTGTAGCTGTGGCGATAAGTGCTTCCGCCACACCGCCTGTTACTGCGTTAGGCGATCCACCGCTGTCAACCATGGCCATAACCTGGAAGGAGTTCATCATCCCAAGGATGGTTCCCAACAATCCGAGGAGCGGGGCCATGGTAATAATGGTATCAAGCGCCGACATTCCCCGCCTCATAACAGAAAGCTCGTTAATTCCCGCCGCCGCCATGGCTTTGGCCGGATCGTAACTGTGGGCAATGCCAGCCGACATCACCTTCACCAGCGGCAAAACTGAGCTGTTGGACAGCTTCAGTCCGTCGTTAATACGTCCGCTATCAACTAACTTCAGCACCTCTTCGGCCACCCCCACTTTGTTGCCGATGCGCCGAAAATAGAAAAAACGTTCAATAACAATCGTTAATGCAATGAGTGAGCATGCCATCAAGGGAAGCATGACCCATCCCCCTTTAATCATATCCAACATAATTGATCATCCTCGCTTATTTTCTTAGTTATAAATTTTTAATCGGCTTCCGAAAGATCGAACTTGATTTTTACATTTCTTTCTGTTGTAACAGGCGTACCGTCGGCGTCTAAACTCGGTGAATACTCCCGGGCAGCCGCAGCAGCCGTCGTAGCCTCGTCAATATCAGCACGACCGCTATGAGGTGTGGATAGCACTGTGGAAGATCCGTCGGTATTAATGCGGATTCTCACGATGACAGTTCCCTCCCAGCCTGCTTCCCTGGCAGCCATCGGATAACTTGGCTTGGGACCGGAAAGAAGTTTTGCCGCGACAGGGGATGATACATGGCGCGGCGGTTCCGGTGCCGTTCCCTTGCCATAACCAGTCCCGATACTATCGGCCGGCCCGGTCGGAATACCGGTGAATGTTGGCATTGCTGTTCCGGTCCCGGACTGCAAGGCCACTGAACTCGGGCCTGATTCTCCTGGCAGGGCGGTCGGCACCGGCGCCAGCGAAGACTGATTGGCCGCCGGCGCCGGTGCCGCTGCCTGTTGAGGCGTCTGCGGCTGATCTTGCGGGATCGGCGTCTGATCCGGCAGTGGCGGGATCTCTTCTTTGGGAGGAATAACGTCTTGTTGCTGTTCGGGGACAGGAACAATCTCGACAGTTGTAACATTCCGCGCCGAATTAACGGGCGGAGACAGCGGCATCAAAATAACAGCTACAAGCAACGCACTATGAACAAGTATGGCAGTTACGGTCGATCTTCCATAGATGCTATTACTCAATAATTTCATGGGTGTTCACCTCCACTCTCTATACTTTAAATTAGCGCCAACAGTCGACATCCTTGCCACGTGTCGGCGGGACCAGCAAAACAACCTTGGTAGAACAACTTACCATACAGGGCAGTCCTTACAATTTCTGTATCAAAACATCCATAAAATCAAGTTCGTGTTGAATGAATAATAGCGGATGATTGAATAACGCCTGTAAATGAAGGGGCAACTTTTTCCCGCCTTGCGATTCAAATAGGACCTGGATGTGTTCCGCAATCTCCAGCAAAAATTTTTTCCTTTGCTCCAGAGCAGCTATCACCGCTTCCCTGGCCAGAAATGGAATGGCCGCCACAGCTAAATCAAACCGGACATCTCTTTCCCTGGAAGAGGAGAGAGCCGCCAGGATCTCCTGTCGCAATATTGTCTTACCCTCATGAGTTATGGCAACTTTTCTAAGTAGCGGATCGCATGTTGTCCCTGCTGCGTCCGTCGCGAAAGTTACCAGTTGCCTGTTCATTAATTTATTCAGAGCAGCACCCACAAAAACAGTCTCGCTGGCAGTACATTCCTTGTAACCCCGATCTTTTACCAATTGGTCCATTTCATAACCGGAGATTGTTACTCCTTCGCAAATGATTTGCAAAATCAACAGTTCAACTTCACTAAGATTCATAGCATCATTCCTTTATTGCTTAAAAGAAATATTACATATGAGTAATATTATACCTAAAAAAAAGATGTTGTAAGAATTCTCTCATCTTGCAACACAACGAGCAAAGCGCTACTTGCTGCCGTACTTATATCAGAATTTATAATTCTTGTAATAAAACATCTATAAATTCAATTTCGTGTTTAATAACTAACAGCGGGTGCCGAGACACTGAATGCAAATCAAAGAACCGTTCGGTCCTGCTTTGAGATTCAAACAAAGTATGGATGTGTTCCGCAGCCTCCGCCAGAAGCTTTTTTCTTTTCTCCAGTGCCACTTCAACTTTTTCTAAGGCCACCAAGGGGATGGCTACCACAGCTAAATCAAACCGGTCATCCCTTTCCCTGGAAAAAGTTAGCGCCGCCAGGATCTCCTGCTGCAATAATTTCTTGCCTTGCTCGGTTATGGCAAATCTTCTGAGCAGAAGATCGGATTTGACAAGTTCTTTTTTCTTTAATTCTTTCAGATCAACATCAACGAAGGCAGTGTCAGACCATTCTTCACTATTCTGTTTTCTTATCAAAGAATTTCGTTGCGCTACTAATTGTTTGATTTCATAATCAGAAACCTCCGATCGTTCACAGATAATCTGCAAAATCATAAATTTTATATTCGTGAGCTTCAAAATACCACTCCTTTATTTCTGTATAAAAATATTACATATGAGAAATATTTTTTCTACAAAAAAAATTGATGTAGTACACTCCACGACACAAGTTCATTTTACAGTATCAACCAATAAAAATCAATGTGCCCAACTTGTTTTAACCAATAATTAACATTCTCTTAACATAGCATTTTATTCGTCGTATCGCATCGTTGGAAGCTGGGCCAAACAAAAGAGCCATGTTCTTGACAAGTCAAGAACACAGCATTTATGAGGCTTCAAGGTCACTTTCCTGCGGTTCGTCAAAAACTCCCGTGAAGAGTCTTCTGGCTGTTTGCTGTTCCCGCTTGGGAATCAATCCGCCTTCCATCAACATCCAGTCAATAAAACACCCATAACCTTTTGTAGGATCATGAACAAAGACATGCGTGACAGCACCAATAATTTTCCCATTTTGTAAAATCGGGCTGCCGCTCATCCCCTGAACAATGCCCCCCGTTTTTTCGAGCAACCTGTCATCCGTTACTTTTATCACTAATCCTTTGCCTTCAGGAACATCTTGAATGTTAATTTTTTGAATTTCAATGGAGAATTTTTCAATCTTTTGTCCATCAACAACGGTCAGCATTTCCGCACTCCCCAATTGAACCTGACTCATGGACCCCACAGGTATTGCATCAGGATAAAGCGGGTTGCCCAAATCTTCAGCCAAAGTACCGTCAATACCGAAATTTGTATTTTTTTGAATGGTGCCTAATAATTTATCTTCATCAATGAATACGCCGATTTTCTCACCCGGTTGACCGCGACGTCCCTGCTGAATACCAGAAACAGTTGCTGCAACAATTTTTCCTTGTTCACAGTCAATCGGTTGATTTGTATCATTATCGGTAATAATATGACCTAAAGCGCCATAATTCTTTGAAACAGGGTCATAATAAGTCAACGTACCCACTCCAGCCGCACTATCCCTGACAAACAATCCAATGCGGTATCGTTTCGTATCGGTACAGAGCACAGGTTGTACGGATAAATGAATCCTCGAATCGCCCCGTTTAACAAGTAAATCGACACTCTTTCCGTCCTTTCCACTCTGATCAATCATCTCGGCAACTTGTGAATCACTTTGGACTGGCGTGCCATTTAAACTCACAATGACATCGCCTACTAATAAGCCATTGTCTTTAGCTGGTGTTTCATATTTTCCCTCCGCTGTCAAAATAGGAGAATGACCGACAACAATCACGCCTTGCGAATGTAGAACAACACCAATGGAATGCCCACCAGGAACAAGCTTGAGTGTTGGTAATACATCCACATGAACGGTACGCAATGGAATCAGTCCAAGTAAAGAAAATTGAATCGTTGCTTGACCTAACTTCACCGTTTGCAAATTTACCGGATGGGACCAAGAATAGAGAGGCTCATGAGTTCTCAAGACACTTTCATCCGAATTGTCTTGATTCACTGCAACAGCCAGGGGAAAGTCAACATCAATTGACGTTTGTTCTCCTTCAAGGACCCGCATATTGGGTGGCATTTTATAAACACTTTGGAACTGAGGTGAACAGCAAAATATGCATATGAAAAGAATCAGAATGACTCCCGTAATCGCTCGTCGCCTATTTTTCAAAAATAAAATCACATCCTTTCCAAAAGGTCATTTTTAAACATTCACTTCTGTTTAAAACATTCCCTGAAAAGGAGGGGATTATTCCGCCATAAATCCCATTTATTCACTTGGAAATTGAAATTAGACTAAATTAGTTAAAAATATCGCGCAAGCTCATGCTCACGCGATATTTTACCATTTTTCTTTTTTTATCTTTGCAAAACGAATCATTTGTCGAGCATTTTCGACAGCCGTCTCCGTTACATCACACCCGGCAATCATGCGCGTTAATTCCATCACTCGCTCTTCATCATCCAGCGAAGTGATCGTTGTCACTGTTCGATCTTCCTTAGCATGTTTTTCAATATAAATATGCCGATCCGCTACAGCTGCAATTTGCGGCAAATGCGTAATACAAAGCACCTGTTTGTACCTTGCAATCTGCGCAATTTTCTCCGCCACAGCCTGTCCAGTTTGCCCACCAATGCCACTATCGATTTCATCAAATACCAAAGTACTTACTGCATCATGATCGGAGCAAACCGTTTTAATAGCTAACGCCAAGCGCGATAATTCTCCGCCTGACGCAACTTTCATTAAGGGCATCTTCACTTCACCCTTGTTCGCAGAAAATAAAAAGGCCACTTCATCACGCCCCTGCGCTGTAAAATGCGAACCTTGTTTACATGTAACAACAAACTGTGCATTCGGCATACTTAAGTCTTTGAGATGGCTTGTCACTTCTGTCCCGAGCTTACATGCAGCTTGCTGGCGAAGTTCACTAAGGGAATGAGCGAAAGCCGTCAATTTCTGTTCTTGCTCTACTCGTTTCTTCGTGAGCTGTTCAAGGTGAAAATCCGCATTTTCAAGCACTGACAGCTCATTTTGTGCTTGTTCATAATAATCAAGAATTTCTTCAATCGATGAACCATATTTTTTTCTTAATTTATAAATCACATCCATACGCTGCTGCAACTTATTTAACAACTGGGGATCATACTCAAGTGCGTCGCCATAATCACGCAAGCAGGTGCTAATTTCTTCTAACTGATAAATTACATCTGTCACAACCGCCGTTTTATCAGCCAGCGATTCATCATAACGGGATATTGTTTCCAGACTTTTTTTGACTTCAACTAAAGCAGCTAAAATTCCATTATTGCCCTTGCTATGGTGATTTAAAAATTCATAAGCTGCTATAACAGACTGCGATATTTTCTCACTATTAGCCAGACGGGAAATCTTTTTCTCCAGTTCTTCTTCTTCCCCCCTGACTAGCGCAGCATTTTTGATTTCTTGCGTTTGCCATGTTAGCATATCCAGCCGTTGTTCACGCTGCGCAGCCGCAGTACGAATTTTTTCGATTTCCCTTTTCTGATGTTGCCATTCATCAAAACACTGCCGATATTCATCAAGCTGACAGGCAATCTCCGGACTTCGATCATCGACAATACCTAAATAAGCCTCAGGGTTTAATAGTACCTGATTTTCATGTTGACCATGCATATCCACTAACAAGCTGCCAATTTTCCGTAGCAGTTGCAAAGTTACATGGCAATTGTTCACGACAATTACACTTTTTCCATTGCGGTTTAGGCGACGACAAATAATCAGTTCACCCTCTTCGATACCAATGCCCTGTTCTTCAAGCAAATCAAAAATTTGCTGCTCGTTCTCATCCAAACTAAATAGCGCCTCTACACGATAAAAGTCTGTTCCATGGCGAATGGATTCACTAGAAGCACGTGCCCCTAGCACGATTGTAAATGCGTCAATTAAAATGGATTTACCTGCACCTGTCTCACCTGTCAACACATTAAGTCCCGCAGTAAATTCAATGGACGCCTGCTCAATTAATGCAAAATTCGTAACAGTTAATGACTTTAGCATTGCAAATCTCTCTCCCTACCTATGCAATGGTTGTACAGAAACTAGGCCTGAATAAGTGCCTTAAATTTAGCAATCACTTTGGGCACCGCTTCAATAGGCTTCACAATGATAAAAATCGTATCATCACCCGCAACGGTGCCAAGTACCTCGGGCCAACGCACATAATCAATATTATAAGCTACAGATTGCGCCGTCCCCGGCATTGTCCTCAGTACAACAATATTTTCACTGAAATCAATGGAAGTAATGGAATCCTGAAAGGTTCGTTCCATGCGTGATTGTGAAAAAGGCGTATTTTTCTCAGCTGGAAAAGCATAGCGATAGTGTCCATCGCCTGTAGGTACCTTAATCAGCATGAGTTCTTTAATATCACGCGAAACTGTTGCTTGCGTCACTTCAATACCTTCTTGTCGCAGCGCATCAGCTAAATCTTCTTGGGTCTCCACAACATGACTTTCAACGATATTTTTAATTTTAGTGTGGCGCAATCCCTTCAAAACCCTCACTCCTTATCTTTTTGATCTCATATCTTAGGCAAACTTTCACTGATTATAAAAATCGCCGCGATATAATTTATTGCGCAAAATATCAAAATAGCTTTTGCCGTAAAATCGGATAAACCGCGCACTGTCAGGCGCCTTACGAATCATAATTTTATCTTTTGGCGTAAGATTCACAGCCGCTTGCCCATCGGCGCTAAGGACAACATCGGCACTTGTATCATCGATCGTAATCGTAATAATATCCTCCTCAGATACAACAAGTGATCGTGAATGAAGTGTATGGGAACAAATAGATGTCACAACCATAACCTTAGCACTTGGTGCAACAAAAGGTCCGCCAGCCGAAAGCGAGTAGGCCGTTGCACCTGTAGGAGTAGCAATAATCAGACCATCGGCCGGATAAGTAGCTGTATAAACATTATTGACAAAAAGATTCAGTCTAATCATGCGTGAATAACCATTTTTCGTAATAACCATATCATTAAGCGCGAGTGTACTCGGTATCGAGTCATCTAACCGTTCGACTGTGGTCTCAAGCATGAGTCGCTCTTCAATGTTATATTTCCCAGCAATGAGACTATCAAGAGCATCCTCTATCTCACTAAGCTCCACTTCCGTTAAAAAGCCCAATTTGCCCAGATTGACACCACAAACTGGAATCTTTTTAGCGGCAATGTTCCGCGCAATATTCATAAAGGTGCCATCACCGCCAAGGGATAACGCAACATCAATCTTATCTAAAGGAACAGTGCTGCAAACCATATTAGAAAATTGCATAATTTCTGCTGTCTCACAGGGAATAATAGCTTGTACACCACGTTCCGTAAGATAGCTTACTATTTTATGTAACACTGCGTCAACTTGTGCCTTTTTTAAATTTGGAAATAACCCCACTGTTAACACGAGATATCCTCCGCTCGCCTCGTCAGCTGATCATGTGCTGCAGCGACTAACTGATGAATCGTTTGTTTGTCCATAAGCAAAGACTCAGCAGGCGGTATTTTTTTTAGATATAACAAATATTCAATATTCCCCTCAGGACCTTTCACAGGAGAGAAGGTTAGTCCCCAAGAAAAAAAGCCTGCATCCGTTGCATCATCCATGACTTTTTGAATAACCTCCTGGTGAACTTTCGCATCTTTTACAACGCCTTTTTTACCGATTTTTTCTCGTCCAGCTTCAAATTGCGGTTTAATCAGCGCTACTAGTTCTCCCTCAGTTTTTAATAAGGTTGTCGCCACAGGCAATACCTTATCAAGTGAAATAAAAGCCACATCAATAGAAATAAAATCGACAGCAGTGCCAATATCGTTAAGAGTAACCTTACGGATATTCGTTCGCTCCATATTCACAACACGGTCATCTGTTCGCAGTGACCAAGCCAGCTGTCCATAGCCAACATCAATGGCAAAAACTCGCGCCGCCCCATTTTTAAGGGCGCAATCAGTAAAACCACCTGTCGATGCCCCTATATCAATCATCGTTTTATTTGAAAGGTCAATCGAAAAAGTTGCCAGAGCCTTTTTCAATTTTAACCCACCGCGACTGACAAATTCTAAATCATGTCCACAAAGTGTTACCTTAATATCTAACGAGACAAGAGTACCTGCTTTATCAATTTTTTGACCATTCACAAGTACGCGCCCCTCCATAATTGCACTGCGGGCCCGCTCACGACTAGGAAAAAATTCGTTTTTGACTAAAAATAAATCAAGCCGTTCTTTCGCCATCATTTTACTCCAAATTTCTGCAGGTAAGTCATAACTTGACTTGCAATCCCCCTGCTGTCTAATTGATATTTTTGTAATAGTTTATTCCGTGCCCCCTGTTCAATAAATTGATCAGGCAGACCTAGCCGAAGAACCTTGACCCAATTCAAGTGCTGCTCATCAATATATTCGAGCACAGCTGAACCAAATCCCCCTGCTAAAATATTTTCTTCCACAGTCACAATGATTCCTACCTCTTTAGCAGCCTTACGAATCATTCGGCCATCAAGAGGCTTTATAAAACGCATATTCACCACACCGGCACTAATTCCCTGCTCAGCTAATAGTTCAGTAGCCTCCCGGCAAGGATCAACCATCGTACCCACAGCCAAAAAGGTCACTTGCTTCCCAATTTTCAGTTCTTCACTACAGCCAATTTCAAGCACATGAACAGGTTCTTCCATGGGAACGCCAAGACCGCAGCCACGCGGATAACGAATGGCAACAGGTCCATTGTTATAATCAAGCGCCGTTTTGAGCATATGCCTAAGTTCATTTTCATCTTTCGGTGCCATAATCATCAAATTGGGTATATGTCGCAAGAAAGATAAATCAAAAACGCCATGATGCGTCGGACCATCTTCACCAACAAGGCCTGCTCGGTCAATGGCTAGGACAACAGGCAATTTTTGCAGACACAAATCATGAAGTATGAGATCATAGCCGCGTTGAAGAAACGTCGAATAAATGGCAACAACAGGCTTTAAACCCTGCGTCGCCATGCCGCCTGCCATCGTAATGGCATGTTGTTCGGCAATGCCTACGTCAAAAAAACGTTTAGGAAAGGCTTTAGAAAATTTATTCAGTCCTGTACCGTCAGGCATAGCGGCTGTAATCGCAACAATTTCCGAATTTTTTTTCGCCAATTCCACAAGGGTGTCGCCAAAAACATTTGTATAACTTTTAGACCCGCCAGAGCTTTTTATTTCACCTGTTTCGATACAAAAGGGACCGACACCGTGAAATTTAGCAGCGCTACGTTCGGCTGGCAAATATCCTTTACCTTTATGAGTAATGACGTGAATCAATACGGGGCCTGCAATATTTTTGCTCTGTTGCAATACTTCAATAAGAGAATTTAAATTATGACCATCGATAGGTCCCATATAGGTAAACCCAAGTTCTTCAAACAACATGCCTGGAACTACAAGATATTTCAAACTATCCTTGACGCGTTCCACTGTATCAGCTAATCTGTCGCCAATAGAAGGAATGGAACGTAACAAATATTCCACATCTCGTTTTACTTTCGTATAAGCTGGAGTCGATCGGACCTGCGCTAAATACTCAGACATAGCACCTACATTTTTTGCAATGGACATTTCATTGTCATTTAGAATCACAGTCAGCGATGTCTTGGCATTTCCCGCATTATTGAGGGCCTCATAGGCCATTCCGCCTGTAAGCGATCCGTCACCAATAACCGCCAAAACAGCATGTTTTTCTTTTTTGATGTCACGGGCAAAAGCCATTCCTAAAGCCGCCGAAATGGAAGTACTGGAATGACCCGTGCCATAACTATCATGTTCACTTTCTGAGCGTTTCGGAAATCCACTGATCCCGCCCAAGGTACGAATGGTTCGAAAAGCATCTTTTCGACCCGTTAAAATTTTATGAATATAGCACTGATGACCTACATCCCAAACAATCTTATCATAGGGACTGTTAAATACCTTATGGAGAGCAAGGGTAAGCTCCACGACACCCAAATTGGGTGCTAAATGACCACCGGTCTCAGAAATTGTCTGAACAACAAGTTCGCGAATTTCTCCAGCAAGCTTGGTTAACTGTGGTAATGAAAGTTTATTTAAATCTCCCGGCTGAGCAATCTGATCTAATATCTTATTCAAACAAATTCTCCTCTTTCCCAAAAACTAAAATCATACAACAAAGGCCAAACAGGCAGGAAGTCTTCCTTTTATCGATAGAGATGATGGAAGGAATAAGCAATCGTAATCCCCAGTACAGCCCCTGCTAAAACTTCCAGTGGTGTATGACCCAATAATTCTTTCAGCCGCGTATCTTTAACAATATGTTCAACAGTTAATTCTCTCACAAGTTCATTAATGACCTTGGCCTGCTTTCCGGCAGCCTGCCTAACTCCTGCCGCATCATACATAACAATGGACGCTAGCACAACAGCGACAGCAAAAAGCGGCGAATCAAATCCGTCATGATAGCCAGCGGCAGACGCCAGCGAAACAACGAGCGCCGTATGAGAACTGGGCATACCACCGGCACCAACTAACCTTTTGGCATTAAATGCTTTGTCTTTCCACATCGATGTAATGGTCTTAAGCACCTGTGCAATAAGCCAAGCCACAAGTGCTGTCATTAATACCACATTATGCATTAAGTCCACCAAGAGATTTCCCACAGTCGTCCCCTCAACTTTCTCTTGCTAACAGATACTGTACAAGCTGACGCAAAATTTGTGCTTCCTCTCCGAAAATTTCCAGAGCGCAAGTAGCCTGTTCAACAGAGTGCCGGGCTAATTTCTGCGCGCCTTCCAAAGTATAAAGTGATACATACGTTGATTTATGATTGCGTTCATCACTGCCGATAGGCTTACCGATTTTATCACTGCTGCCAATGACATCAAGTACATCATCCGTAATTTGAAAAGCCAAGCCAAACTGTTTGGCATACTCTGTTAAAGCCGTAAGTTGCCGTTCACTAGCACCAGCTAACCAAGCGCCTGAACGAACAGCAGCCCGAAACATGGCCCCTGTCTTTTGTTGATGCATATATTTTAGGGTATCACTGTCAATCTGTTTATTTTCACTTAAGAGATCTACGACTTGTCCACTAACCATGCCATAAGGTCCTGCTGCTTCAGCAATCTCCTTAACAACTATGCAAAGAATCCCTTTATCAACGCCCCTTTGTGACAGCAATGTCACAAAGGCCTGCGTGAGAAGGCCATCACCGGCAAGCAAAGCCAACGCATCACCATACACTTTATGATTCGTTGGTTTTCCCCGCCGGTAATCATCATTATCCATAGCAGGCAAATCATCATGAATGAGTGAATAGGTATGAATCATCTCAAGTGCACAAGCCACTGAAGTAAAACGCTCTCCCTTGCTTCCGACAGCATCAGCTGCTGCCATAAGCAAAATCGGACGCAGGCGTTTTCCGCCAGCAAATAAGCTATAACGCATGGCTTCAATAAGAACAGCATCACAGCCAGTATTAGCAGGCAAAGCTTCTTCTAAGGCTTGATCAATTAAATCAGCCTTTTCAGCAATATATTGTTTTAACATTTATCTTCCTCCAACAGTGTCAACTGTTTCTCCACAATCTTCCCTTGCTGGGATTGAATAATTTTGTCCACCTTTTTTTCAGCTTGATCCAATTGAGTTAAACAGACCTTGGAAAGTTTCATGCCTTCGGCAAACCCCTCTAAGGATTCTTCAAGGGAAAGTTCACCGCGTTCCAACTCTTTTACGATCAATTCTAATTTATCAAGGGCCTCTTCAAAAGATACATTATTTTTCATGGTAGGGCTCCTTTCCCCTCTGAATTACTTGTACCGTCAAGTTTCCTTCAGCTAATAACAGCGTGAGTTCATCCCCAGGAGCTACCTGATTCGCTCTTGTTATAACTTGTCCATCTTTGCGGCGCACAATACTATAGCCACGCCCTAACACAGCCAAGGGACTCAGCATGGCAAGCTTTTCACTCAGTAACAACTGGCGCTGCCTGTTATCAGCTATTTTTTGCTTAATAACCTGCACCAATTTTTCTTGGTAGTCATCGAGGATTTGCTGCTGCCTCACAAAAAGCTCCTGAGGTTCGCGCATAATCCGGGCTTTCTGGCAAGCTTCTACCCGTAAACGAAGAACACGCAGTTGATTAAACATCTGCACTTTCAGCCTGTCTTCTAATGAACGGATATGACGCAAAAGTTCATTGACATCAGGCACAACAATTTCAGCAGCCTGGGAAGGAGTCGCCGCCCGAACATCAGAGGCAAAATCAGCAAGAGTAAAATCTGTTTGATGTCCGACAGCGGATACAATAGGAAGGATCGATTCACTCATGGCGCGAATAACCCGTTCATCATTAAAAGACCATAATTCTTCTAATGAGCCCCCGCCTCGCCCCATAATTAACACATCCACCTTGCCATAATGATTAAAATCACGAATGGCCTGAACAAGTTGCGGCGCTGATTCGATGCCTTGTACTGCCACTGGATAAAGCACAAGTGGAATGCCCTTATAACGTCGTTTAGAAACCGTTACAATATCACGCAAAGCTGCTCCTGTTGATGATGTAATAATCCCGACCGCCTTGGGCAAGAGTGGCAGTCGCTTTTTTCGGCTCTCATCAAACAAGCCTTCTTGACTGAGTTTTTCTTTTAATTGTTCATAAGCCAAGCTCAGTTCACCGACACCCTCCGGAACAATTTGATCAGCATAAAGCTGATACTGCCCGTCGCGTTCAAAGACTTGGATACGCCCACGTACAATCACCTTCATGCCGTCACGAGGCATGAATTTTAAATATTGCGCCTTACTCCGAAACATAACAGAGCGAATGGTGGCCTGCGCATCTTTCAGTGTAAAATAGCAATGTCCTGATGCAGGATGCTTAAAATTCGATATTTCACCGCGCACAAGTAAGGCGCTAAGAATTAGATCTTGGTCAAAAAGCTGTTTAATATATCGTGTTGCTTCAGCAACAGAAAGTATGCCCATGAGTTACCTCGCACAAACGTTGTAAGACGTTTTTCCCTATATCTCTATGACATAACAGTAAAACAAAAAAAAACAGACGTAAATAATGTCTGAACAGGCACATTAATAACGATGATACTTCTGTAATAAAAAGCCCCCCACTGCCCCGGCAATAAACCAGAAGAAATAACCAGGCGGAATCAAATGACCAATAAGCACGCCAGCAGCAGCACCAAGCAAAACATAGAGTAACATCAAAAGCCCCCCACTCTTTTTGCTACATTTTATGCTAGCCTATCAAGAGTGGTGCTGTAAAAGTGAAAAATAGGCTGCACCTACGGCATGATCCGAACTAAATTCCTGTTTAGCAAAAAACAACTGACTATGCCAATGGACCTTTGCTGCTGCACGAACTAAATAGGCCCGCAGAAATTGATTGCTCATGACGCCCCCAACAAGCAAAACATCCGTAAGCCCCGTGTCCTTCATAGCACGATCAAGCAGCCTGCTTAATGTTTCAGCAACAATCCATTGCGTACGACAAGCAATATCGGCAGAATCCTGACCTTTGGCAATCAATTGAGTAAGATGCGTTTCAGGCCCTGAAAAACTCAGCCTGCCATCATGAAAAGCGATAGGTAGGTCGCCAATTTTAAATGTTATTTGTGAAGTAGCCGCAAGTTTTTCCAACTGAGGTCCAGCTGGAAAAGGCAGGGTAAGTTTCACGCCCATGCGATCAATCAGCTGACCGGCAGAAATATCCGTTGTAGCAGCAAGCAGCGTCAGTTTCAAGAACGGACCTGTGCGCTCCACCTTGACAAGCTCTGTCGTCCCACCCGAGACATGCAGCGCTAAAAACTCATTAGCCAGTCTTTTTCCGACAGACCAAAGCCCCGCATAAATATGATTTTCCTGATGACTTAGTCCATGACAGGAAATACCTTGACTGAGTGCAATCACTTCAGCATAACCCTTGCCAACTAAAAAGGCTGGCATATAAGAATCAGCCACAGGTCTTGGACAGGTGGATACCCCTACGGACTGAAAAAAGGGCCTCGGTATTTTCTGAATAACTTCATGAAACAGCTGCGGCAGATTGCGTGTATGCTGGAAAACCATTTCTGATTGAGCCAGTCCCCGTTTTCCCGGAGAAACACAGAGCAGTTTCCGTTTTTGCGCAACCAGGCAGGCTTGTTCATCCATAACAGCTACAGATGTTGTGTAACAGCTTGTATCCATCCCCAGAAATAGTTTCATTTAGCTCGCTGCTTTACAAGAGACCCCAGTATTCCATTAACAAATTTGCTTGACTCCTCTGTAGCAAAAGCCTTGGCAAGTTCAACAGCCTCGTTGATAATGACACCTGGCGACAATTCTTCTGTCCCATAATCCATTTCGAACAAAGCCATACGGACAATATTGCGATCCACACCAGGCATACGATCAATTTTCCAATCTTTCGAAAGGGTTGTAATCACTTCATCAATGACTGTTTTTTTGTCTAATGTACCGACTAGAAGAATGCGGGCATAGTCCATCGACTGAGCCGAAACATTCTTTCGTTCATTACAAACATTTATTAAGGCCTCTTCAGGTGTTATTTCATTAAAATCAAGTTGGAACAATGCCTGTAAAGCAAGTTCTCGTGCAATTCTACGACTCATACATTACCTCTTTCTTTACCGATGATATCCTGGTGGCAATAACCGATCCAAAATATCCATAATATCTTCTTTTTCATCCATACGTTTACCAATAACATAGCCAACAATTGAACAGACAACAACAAACAAGGTGTGAAGAAATCCAAAAAGCAGAATAAAAACACCACAAAAAAATCCAATGAACGCACCCGTAATCTTTCCGCTGTGCTGTTGCCAGATTTCCTCCAATAATTTATTATTCATCGCACACCTCTTATTCTACGCGCTGTTTGGCTTTAAATTCATTGGAAATATTCTCAACAAGAATTTCAATATCAGAAAGCTCAACACCTACTGTATTTTTCATCATCTCAGCAATACGTTTTTGCATTTCACTGCCAACGGTGGGCACATGACTTTCAGGACTAACTACAGCTTTGACAATAACCTTTAAGACATTGCCTTTTTTTTGCACATTTACCTTGACCGCGCGAACTCCACGCGTATAACGGGCTGTTTTTTCCACAAAATTTTCTATGGCAGTCACGGTAATATGAATATCTCCCTGGTCCGTATGGGTAATAATTGTCTCATGATTTTTCCGGAATCGAAGACTTGCCAAGAATAATCGCAAACTAATGAGCATAAACAATAGGCCAATTAGCCCCACTTCCCACTGGCCGACAAGATAGGTTATACTTGTCCATACCCATTCCAAAGGAAGGAGATTAAAGGCAAGAAGCACAACGCCAAGTCCTAAGAAAGTCAATAAAAAGGTATAAATCGACAAAATAACAAGATCAATGATTTTCATATTGACTCCTTTCTTTAGCGAACGCGAATATCTTCTTCTTTACTCTCATTTACAAAACCGACACCTTGTACATGAATATTCACTTCAACAACATCAAGGCCTGTCATGGATTCAATGGCCCTCTTCACGTTTTCTTGCACTTTTAGGGCTACATCAGGAATTCGAACGCCGTACTCAACGATGATATACAAATCAACAGCGGCTTCTTTCTCGCCGACCTCGACTTTTACGCCTTTAGACAGATTTTTCTTCCCTAGCATCTCAGCAATACCGCCAACAAGGCCCGCACTCATGCCAGCCACACCAGGTATTTCCGTTGCTGCGAGACCTGCAACAATGCCAACGACTTCATCGGCAATCCGAATGGTGCCAACATCAGCTGAGACTTTATCATTTTTTTCCAAGGAATTCATCCCTCCAATTTAGGCAAAATACCGAACTACTTTGTATGTATGTAAAGAACTTATAATATATGACTTTACTATTATACCAAAGTCCTGTCCACTTTACTATTCTTTAGCGAATAACTTCATCTAAATTTCTGCCATTAGCGGGGTATAAAAAAAAACAGCCTGCCTAAGGCTGGAAAAAATCCGAACTGTCATTATGGTTTGGCACTAATATTAATATCCTCAACTTTCACCCCTGCGACTTGATGAATAATCTCAGCTACTTTGAGCACTTCATCGCGTGAAAGCGTCGCCCCCTTTACAACAGCGCTAATCGAGTCGTCACGAATAAAAACAAGAGCATCGCTAAAACCGCGGGACTTAATCATATTTTCAATTTCTAGTTCCCGCTGTTTGTCTTGAACCATCTTTAATACCGTATCTTGAGCCTTAAGACGGGCATTGTAATTTTTGGAGTTTTTAATAATCTCACGCAGTACATCAGAACGCTCACTGCGCACCTTATCGCGTTCCAAACGATATTCGATAAAAAAATCCGGACTTGCTGCAAGCTCAAGGGCATCATGGGGTGCCGTCGTTGTAACCTGAAGAGCCTTGGAGCGATCCATGGTACTTGAATGCTGCGTAAAAAGCCATCCACCAATACATAAAACCATAACAACAAAAGCTGCAAAAAATAGTAGTATTCGAGTGCGTACAGCACGTGCCACCGTTACAATCATTTCATTCTCCTCACTTTCTCTGGGGTAAAACCGTTACTTTATAAGCCGCCACTCCGAGTCCTGTTTCAACAGCTTTAGTCAAATTGCTTTTTACAGTTGAGTCTGTTGCGCCTTCGGCAATAACAAGTACCCCTTTAATAACAGGCTTGGTTTCACTCACCATAACGGGTTTATCCACACCATTTTCCTTCCCCATTAAAATTTGTTCACTTTCCTTACTTTCTGTTGTAGTCCGAATGCCACCTGCATTATCATTTTCTTGAATGGTCTTGTTCTCCTTTGTGACATTTTTAGCGAAATCAGTTGCGGCACTACTTTCTAGCGTTACATTGACAGCCACAGAACCCGCTCCTTTTACTTGTGCCAGTAAATTGGCAAGTTTAACCTCTAGTGCTTCCTCTACACTACGTTGTGGCATATTCGCCGGTACCTTGGCCGCATCGGTTAAGGGGATTGCAGGCAGAGTTTCGTGGGTCTTTCCGTCAAAAAATCCGCCTGCAATAACAAGTAAAATCCCTACTATGCCAATGGCAACAAGCTTGACATTCTGCCGAAAATAATCAAGATAGCGCCGAATTGTATTACTTTTTATTTTTTCCGTTAACTCTGCACGCATAAAAACGCCTCCATTCATCTGCTTTGACAGCAAAAAATTATTGTACAATAATTTTTTGCTGTGACAACTGAACTGTTTCGCCTACTGTACGCACCACCTTGGCTTTCAATTCTTCACTAGGACCTGTATCTTCAGGCACAGCATGACCAATTACCACAGGCGTAATGTCTGTCGGGCCGCGTTTTTGAAGAGTAATCGTGACAACACGAATGGCCCCGTTCTTTTGATTTGATTTGGCTTGCTCAAGGTCTACCGTAACTTGGGCATCTCCTACGCCAGCGATGGTCATAACAACAGCGCGGATTTGCCTAGACAGTTCTTTTTTATATACATTCCTTGTCATTTCTTGCTCCATCGTTACTAACTCCTCCGCTGACGCCCCCTTACTTTTCCTATCTTCTCTGCCCAAATCACGCCAAGTTGGTAATAATTCGTCTGGTTGCCCACGACTTAAAACCGTAACAATCGGATTTAAAACAGCCAGCATTATAAAAAGCCCAATAATCACACGGATAAATTTTCGCATCTGTCCGCTTGGTAATAAAAATTCCAGAAAAGCTGCAAATAAAACAATATAAATAATTCCTTTAATCCACCCCGTAAGTGCCGCAATCACTGCTAACCTCTCCTTCCCATCGTTATGATTCCAACTAAGGAAGCGCTAAAGTCATATTTCCTGTGCTAATAATCATCGTTATTACCAGAAAAAACATCAACGTAACAACAAGAACGGCACCAAACACAAGAAGTAAATTATTACCCATCCCATTTAAACATTGGGCCATTTTTTCATCACCAAGTGGTTCTACAAGAGCACCAGCCAGTTTAATTGTAATAATAAGCGATAACATTTTAACAAGCGGCAGAATGCACAGTGTAATAATGACAAACACTCCAAAAATGCCAATCCCATTTTTAAGTAACATGGAGGCTCCCATAACCACTTCCACTGTATCAGCAAACATTTTCCCCACAACAGGAATAAACGTTGCTGTGGCAAACTTGGCTGTACGCAACGTTACACCGTCTGTCACACTGCCAGCTATGCCTTGAATAGTAACAATTCCGACAAAAACAACAAAAACGAATCCAAGAACAACCATAGCCGACTGTTTTAAAAGACTTGCTAAATTGGTTAATTGATAGTGATCAGACAGATAATTGACACATTCGAGCACAGCCGTCAAAAATAACAACGGCAGAACAATATCTTTTGTTAAAGAACTAACGACATTGACGATAAATAGCATAAGCGGCGTAAAAAGAGCTGCTGATGTAAAAGCGCCAACACCCGCTAAAAGAGAAAGCAGCACAGGCAGGAGGGCTTCCATAAAGCTGACCATCGTTTCCACTGTTGTTTTAGCAATAACAAGGACAACTGAGAATGCATGAAGTGCCAAGACTGTCATAAAAGCAAAACAAACCCCATAGGAAAGCAGCGCAATTTCTGACTTTGCAAAAGAATTTTGCAGGTTCTGTAATAATGCACATAATACGGCAAGTATTAGAAGTTCTCCTAATAAATGAACCGTTTGCAGCCACTCTTTCATAAATTTTACATAAATCATTTTTCCAAAATCATGCAAATTCAGGGGAAATCCCTGCGTCGCAAACTGAAGGGCCGTGTTACCATTTAATTCGGGAATATTTGCATCCATTTCCCCATTCACTTGATGAATATACTCATTGACTTCATTGACAGATAATTTGTCAAATAAAGGCTGAACAAGATTAGATGCACCAAGAGTCTCGTCCGGATTGTTCGCCCACACAACACCTGTGCTCCAAAGCAGTACAAGGAGGACACCTGCCCAGATTTTCATCGGCTCACCTCAAGGAATTAATTTGACAATCGTATCTAGGACCAACGCCAGCACAGGCACCGCCATCACTACAATAAGTACTTTCCCGGCAAATTCGATTTTTCCAGCCACAGCCCCCTCGCCAGCATCACGACAAATCTGAGCACCAAATTCAGTGACATAGGCAATACCAATAACTTTGAGAATCGTATTGAAATACAGAGGACTCACATTTGCTTTGTCAGCCAAATCCTGAAACAATGTAATAACAAGACTAATTTTTGTTAGAACAAAGAGAAAAATCACCACAGCCAAGGTAAGACTTAACTGCACAGCCAATTCCGGTTTCTGACTTTTAATAATTAAACTAAGCAAAGTAACAACGAAACCCAGCCCGACAACTTGAATAATATCCATGCCTGACACCTCTTTAGAACAGCTTGAATACATCTTGAACAGTCGTAAATAACCGTCCTAAGAGCTGTACAACCCAAAGCAGAACAAGAGCAAACCCTGCTAAAGTACAGACTTGCGCCATATCTTCCTTACCGGCCTGTTTAAGCGCCGTATGAAAAACAGAGACAAGGATACCAACACCCGCAATTTTAAACAGAATCTCTAGTCCCACAGGTTTCTCTCCTTTCTTACAACAACAAAATGACAAGTATGAGGCTGCCACAAATGCCTAAGTAACGAAACATTTTCACATTCACAGCTTGATTTTGCCTAGCCTGTTCTTCAATATCTTGCAATTGTTTCAGCGTCATGGCAAAATAAGCCGAATGTCCCTTCGGATTAATGACAGTAAGCTTTGTCACTAACAAAAGTAAAAGCTCCTGTTCCGGCTGTTCCAGCCTGATATCATTCTTAAGACGCTCAAAATTTTCTTCCAAGGCGTCCACAGGACTTAACTGACGTGAGTGCTCCATGGCTAATGCTGTTTTCATAAATAACTCCGCAATCGGTCCTTCCAGTCCCTGAACAATCTGTATAAAAGCCTGCGTAAGTGGCATGGCTACATGCTCAATATAGGATTCAAGCGTCGTCAGACAACTCGTTAGCAGCTTAATTTGTTGCAGCCGCTCTTCATACCGATTGGCATAACGGAAACCCAAGGCACTACCTGCCACGATAATCAATAGGCACCCTACGCATTTCAGCCACATACTTTCACCCCTCTAGCATCCTTTGACAAGAAGATTTTTCCTGTCTTACCTGAAATAATCTGAATAACTGTACCTGGCGCAGGCTGATCACTAAGCACAATATAAATATCAAAGTAATGATTTTTAAGTAACGAACCAATATGAGGACGATAAAGGATATCATCCGGCCCTGTTCCATGAACACTCGTAATTACGGCTACGCCCGCATGAATGGCTTCAGCAATAGCTGCCGCATCTTCCTCACGACCCAGTTCATCTGTAATAATCACATCGGGTGCCATAGACCGGATGAGCATCATCATACCAATCGCCTTGGGGCAGCAATCAAGCACATCGAGACGAGGTCCCAAAGCTACAGTTGGAACACCTTGCACGCAAGCAGCAATTTCCGACCGTTCATCAACAAGTCCTACTTGTTTACCCGGTAGCCCTAGCTGATCTATACCCGTGCTTAGCTGTCTGGCAATATCACGAAGTAGTGTCGTTTTTCCGCAACGAGGCGGTGAGATAATCAAAGCATTATTGAGCCGCTGCTCATAAAACAAATATGGAAGGACACCTGATGCACAGCCTTGAACTTCACGGGCAATACGAATGTTGAGGGAACTAATGGAGGTTAATGTCGAAACAGCCTGATCCATAACAATTGCTTGTCCCGTTAAACCAATTCGATGTCCGCCCTGGATCGTAAGAAACCCCCGTTTTACTTGTTCTGAAAAAGCATATAAAGAATTTTGACTCATAAGACAGAGTATGGCTTGAATTTCTTCCATTGTTACAGGTGAAGGATTTTTTTCTTGTACATCTGCCAGAAAAAAATCTTTTTCTCCACAAACAACGAGCGGTTTTTGACCAACACGCAGTCGTATTTCCGTAATATCCAAAAGAAGAGAATGAGGCAGAATCGCCAAAGCACGAACAAGACGCGGCGTCAGTACAGGAAAAATAGTCTGTCGAAACTGCTTACACATCTCGTCCACCTTCTCCTTTCCCCTTTCTTTACATAGCTATGAAAAAGACAACTCCTTTATGACAAAAAAAATCCCGGCTATTCGCCGAGATTTCTACGTGCTCACGCTATAGACCGGGATCATCATAATACCTGTCTCTCGTATCATCACCTTCATAAACAGATTCATAAACTACAGTACCGCAACTTGGACAAGTAATTTCTAAATCCTTGTCGTCATGAAGAACATCTGCCTCAAATGCCACTTGGTCATGACACGTGGGGCACTCTACTTCTACATAGTCATCGTCAGGACAACTGGAATCTTCGTAAACCTCGTCTTCCAATTCCGTTAAGTCCTCATCAATCGTTGTGACATACTCTTCCAAATCCTCATGCGCATCTGTTATACTTTCAAATTCTTCCGCAAAATCATCTAAGACATCAATAATGTTCACAAGCAATTTGCCTTCTGATGATTGTTCATTCACTTCCAGTCCTTTTGTCAAGCCATGAAGATAAGCTACCTTTTCTTTCACAAAGCCCAAAAATAAAACCCCCTTTTACTTGTCTTCGCAACGTAGGGTTATTATTCCCGTTTGTCACAAAAAAATAAGTAAAAAGGGGCTAGAATTCGTTTAATTAAGCGCGTTCAATATAATTACCCGTACGCGTGTCAATTCTCAAAACATCGCCAATATTAATAAATAATGGAACCTTTACAACATAGCCTGTTTCTAGGGTAGCTGGTTTGTTCCCACCTGTTGCCGTATCACCACGGATGCCAGGGTCTGTTTCAACAACAGCCAATTCTACTGCATTTGGCATGTCAACGCCAATAACAAGACCTTGGAAGAACATAACACTAATGTTCATATTTTCTTTTAAGAAATTTTTACTGTCGCCTAATTGTTCCGCTGTAAGAGTAACTTGATCATACGTTTCATTATCCATGAAAATATAGCCATCACTTTCATAAAGATACTGCATGTCCCTCTGGTCAATATGCGCTTTCGGAACTTTTTCACCTGCATTAAATGTTCGTTCAACAACAGCACCTGTTTTGACGTTCTTCAATTTAGCCCGCACAAAAGCGGCCCCTTTACCTGGTTTAACGTGCTGAAAATCGACGACTTGCCATACGGAATTATCCAATTCAATTGTTACACCTGTTCGAAAATCATTTGATGAAATCATGGCTTTTCCTCCTAATTACAATCCAATTCTATGAGTTCTTTGCGACTGGCTGTGAGTATTTTACACCCGGCACAAGAAACGACAACAAGATCTTCAATACGTACTCCACCAAAACCTGGCACATAAATACCTGGTTCCACTGTAACAACCATATTTTCTGCCAAAATAGTGTTACATGTTGGCGACAAACGCGGTTCTTCATGAATAAAAAGCCCGACAGAATGGCCCAAACCATGACCAAAATATTCACCATATCCGGCAGACTCAATCATGCTTCTCGCTACACCATCGATTGCATCGCAGGCACTACCTGCCTTTACTGCAGCAATACCTGCAAGCTGAGCGGACAGGACTGTCGCATAGAGCTCTTTTTGTTTATCAGTGGCCCTACCCACACAGACGGTACGTGTAATATCAGAATGATATCCTTCATAGACAGCTCCAAAATCCATGGTAACAAAGTCGCCCAATTGAAGCTCACGCTTCGTCGGCTGAGCATGAGGCAGCGAGCCGCGTATACCAGACGCCACAATGGTATCAAATGCTGGCTTCATGGAGCCAAGCTTACGCATGGCATGCTCAAGTTCAACTGCAACAGAAAGTTCCGTCGTACCAGGTCGAATGACAGGCAAAATCTGCTCAAAAGCCCGATCCGCAATTTCAACAGCCTTAGTTATGAGAGCCAGCTCAGCTTCGTCCTTCACCCTACGCCACACATCAAGCTTCACGGGACACAGCACAAGAAAGGGCGCTGCTTGCCGAAATTTCTCATATAACTCTACAGTAAAAAAATCTTTTTCAAAGGCTAGCCGTTGAATGCCGTGACTTTTTAGCCAAAGAGCTAGAGACTCCCAGAAATCAGAACCCTGACGAACAATTTCAAAATCAGGTGCCTGCTTCGTTGCCTGCTCAATATAACGAAAATCAGTAAACAGAGCTCCTTGATCTGCTAATAAAACAAGGGAACCAGCCGAGCCTGAAAAGCCACTCCAATACAATCGGTTTTCGGGTTTCGTAACAAGAACAGCCTGGACGTCATATTTGTCAAGCAAGGCTTTAGACCGTGCTAATTTTGATTTCAATTTCACCATCTCCCCTGAATCAGCTATTCGCTGGATCAAGTACTAATTAACTCCCTTTTAACCATATTAACTGTTTAATTCTAGCATAGATATGCCTATTTGACCAGAATATTCTTTGCATTCCATCGGTAAAACTGCTCTTCATTACGATTTACCCAGCAAACTTGCCGTAACGTCTTGAAATAAGGGAGCGGCAACGTCACTGCCAGAATGCCCTTCTTCCACAAAGACAACCACAACATACTGAGGATGATTAAGCGGTGCATATCCAGCAAACCAGGCATGATTAATACTGTTTCCTTGACTGTCCAGCCGTCCTGTCTCTGCCGAACCTGTCTTGCCTGCCGAACCAAAGTCCGGAATATTTGCAGCTTGACCTGTGCCATACTGCGTCACTGAAGTCATCATATTCTTCAGTTGCTTACACGTTGCTTTTGATAAAACACGATTTTCCTTAGGTATATTATTTTGTTTCAAAACAGTTCCTTGGCTTGATACGATTTTTTTAACAAGACTTGGCTCGACCTTGATGCCGTCATTACAAATCGTGGCAACAAGTGCTGCCATTTGCAAAGGCGTCGTTTCACAGCTACCTTGTCCGATGGATAAATTCGCCAAATCCGCTGGAAATACCTGATCAGCAGCAGGTAAATTTCCCGCCACTTCACCATCAAAATTCAATTTTGTAAGCTCACCAAATCCCAATTTATGAGCATAAGACAAGAGCGACTTAGCCCCCAATTTTTGCCCCACTTCAATAAAAACAGGATTACTCGAATACGCCAAGGCATCTTGAAAAGTAATCCAGCCACGAGGACTTTGTTCAACATCCCAGCCGTTAAACCGCACGTGATTAATATCAATGTATCCATGATCATAAAACATCTGCTCAGGTCTTACAATCCCTTGTTCAAGCGCTGCAGCAGCCACAACTAATTTAAAAACTGATCCAGGCTGAAAAGCGGCTACAGCACGGTTTAAGAGCGGCGAACTTGCTTGATGCAATATTTCGGCCACGTGATTGTTATCATAATTTGGCCGTGATACAAGGGCAAGTATTTCACCTGTTGTCGGTTCCATGACAACGACGGCACCTTTCTTCAAATACTTGTCAGCCAGCTTCTCAACTTTTCGCTGTTTATCCAAATCAAGAGTCAAAATGAGATTACTTGGTTCCCCGCCCACGCCCCGATTCAATTCTTTATAACCCAGCCCCGGAATAACCTGGGCACTCGCATCAACAAGCGCTGCCAAATATTTCACTCGCTGGCTACTCAAAAAGTCATCATAAAGCGCTTCAACACCACTGACACCGTGATTGTCAGCATTGGTATAGCCAATGACATGTGTTGCCAGATTCTCCGGACTATAACGAATGCTTTCTTTGACAACCATAATACCGGTTTGATGAGCCTCAACATTAATATAGTGCATTACATCTTCCGTCACAGCAAAAGACGACCTACTTGGCTGCTTAGCCTGCGTAAGTGCCACTACCTCAGCCAACTCCTTATCTGAAAGAACGCTTTCAAGCTCCTCTTTTATTGCTTCAGCTTTCAAACTGGGTGACGGAAAGACCATAATATGATAAGTAAAATCGCGATTTGTCAGTAACTGATTATTTCGATCAAAAATCAATCCACGTTCTTCTTTTCCAGAAGCCTCCTGAACTCGGCCACTCAATCCTTCCCGCGCCAAATCCGCTCCGTCAATGATCTGTAAAAATACCAGTCTGCATACTAATAAGAATGTCAAAAACAAAAATAAACTACACACCTTTCTTAGGCGCGCCAAAATAGAAGCCATACCATCACCTCCATGATAGTATGGCTTCTAAACGGACTTTGTTATACGATGTCTACCTGAATCGGTAGAGTCAGCAAAATATCCAGAACTTCCTGATACGTATCAGGTGTTGTTCGAATCATCACAAGCCCCTTTTTACCCACATTGGTGACAACACCCAGATATTCATAGCTTTCCATAATACGATTCAAAAAATTAATATCCCGGGGATGAACAAGAGCAAATACAGCATCAAACATGGTTAGCCCCCCCTGCGTCGCAGCATGGCATAAGGTACAACAGGATTTTTCATAGGCATCGTAATCTGTTGCTGGGGATGAGGTGCCACGATAATACTCTCGCCCGCTTCATTTGTCATGCTTTCAATAACCTGCGTAAAAGGAAGCTGACCCGGCTGTGCAATTTCAATGGTTTCACCCACCTTCATATTGTTGCGCTGTTCAATGAGAGCAACGCGCCGCTTCGCATCATAAGACAATACGAGGCCAACAAAATCATGCGTTTGACTATAACTGCTTGTACCATATATCTGGTCACTCGCCCTTGTTTTATTAAAGTAAAATCCTGTCGTATAAGCCCGATGCGATACTTTATTCAGTTCTTCAAGCCATTCTTGTTTCACCGTAAAAGCTGCCGGATTTTCGTAATAACTGTCAATAGCCTCGCGATAAGCTTTAATGACCGTGGCTACATAATGAACACTTTTCATGCGGCCTTCCACTTTTAAACTGGAAATCCCCGCTTGCATTAATTCAGGTAAATAAGGCAGTAAACATAAATCCTTCGAGTTAAATAGATACGTTCCCCGCTCATCTTCGACAATAGGATAATATTCATTGGGCCGTTTCTCTTCTACTAATGAATACTTCCAGCGACAGGACTGGCTGCAGGCACCACGATTAGAATCACGACCACTCAAATAATTACTTAATAAACAACGCCCTGAATAGGAAATGCACATGGCCCCATGGACAAAGGTTTCCAGTTCAACATGAACTTTCGAATGAATCCCTTTAATTTCAGCCAACGACAGTTCACGCGCAAGCACAACACGAGATGCACCCAGCTCTTCCCACATCTTTACAGAAGACCAATTCGTATTGTTGGCCTGTGTACTAATATGAATGGGCAAATTCGGTGCAACGTCACGGGCCAAACGATACACGCCAAGATCTGATAAAAGAATGGCATCAGCCTGAGCCTGATCTAAAAAGCGGAGATAGTCAGGCAACCTATCTATATCTTCATTATGAGGAAAAATATTAACAGTCACATAGGCTTTTTTCCCTTTACTATGCACATAATTCAACGCTTTTACCATTTCTTCATCATTAAAATTATCACTAAAAGCCCTAAGGCCAAAAGCCTTGCCGCCAAAATAAACGGCATCAGCACCATAAGCAAGAGCCATCTCTAATTTTTCAAAGCTCCCTACAGGAGCCAATAATTCCGGTTTATTCATTGTCATCACCTTGTCGAACAGCTCCCTTCTGAGCAGAACCTAAATAGCGAGACACAGCCACCCCATCGCCAACATCATAAAGCTTGGTCTGAAATTGGTCAGTACCATTCACAATCGCCAAATATTCCCTGAGACGCTTCACAATCGTCCGATAGCGCCGAGGCGGCTTTACGCCCCCTTTAACCCAGCCACGAAATAATACATTATCAGCCACAATCACTGCGCCTGTTTCAAGATGGGGCAACAAGGCCTTCAGATAATTAACATATTGCCCCTTGGCAGCATCAATGAACACAAAATCAAAACAACCCGTAAGCCCACCAATCAATGCGTTCGCATCTCCCAGTAAAAGTTCTAGAGTCACGGTAAGTTCAGATTGAGTAAAAAACTGCCGCGCAATTTTTTGTCTTTCTTCGTCAATATCAATGCTAATAATCTGCCCGTGTGGCTGCATCTCACTTGCAATAAGCAAACTGGAATACCCAATGGCTGTCCCAATTTCAAGCACCCTTGTAGGGCATTTGCTATGAGCAGCCTCCGTCAAAACAACCGTACTGGGTTCACGCAAAATAGGCACATTGTGTAATAAGGCAAATTCTTTCATCTTTTCTAATAGTTCTTGTCTCATATTATTGCGTCACCTGCTGAATTGCCAGTAAATGTTCCTCATATGTTTTACTAAAATGATGGGCTCCCTGCTTATCTGCTACAAAATATAAATAATCCGTTTGAGCTGGATAAAGCACAGCCATAATGGATGCCATTCCGGGATTCGCAATCGGCCCAGGCGGCAACCCGTTATGTTGATACGTATTATAAGGTGAAGGAAGCTCTGTATCCTGCACAGACAATTCCGCTTTCGGATAACCTAAGATATACTGAATGGTCGCACAAGATTGAAGTGGCATAGCTTGTCTTAATCGATTTAAAAATACGCCAGCTATAACCGAGCGATCCGCCTCTTTCTGCGCTTCCTTCTCAACAAGAGAAGCGAGTATCACCACTTGACGGACAGAGAGACCCTCTTCAGCAGCACGCGAGACCATCTCCGATGTAAAGCGATTATGGAACTGTGTTGTCATAGCATCCAGTACCTGCTGTTCTGTTACACCACTGGAGAATTGATAAGTCGCTGGAAACAGATAGCCTTCTGCCTTATAAGTCACATCAGCAGAAGACACCATATCGTCATAGGGAGCATAATTTACCGCCAGTTGTTTAAACATTTGGGCCTTCCCAATTTTGGTCTTCTCCACAAGCTGCGCGATTTGATCAATCGTATAGCCTTCAGGAACGAGTAGCGTCCGACTCGCTGTTTCGCCGCGAGCCATCATGTCCACCATATGACGAATCGTCATGTCCTTGTTAAAAAGATAATCACCCGCTTGCAGCGAATGTTCCAGTCCGTACATTCGTGCATATAAACGAAAAATCATGGCACTAGGAAAAAGGCCCTTGTCATAAAGCACCTGACCGATCTCGTCACTTGTCATACCTTGTTTAATCGTTACATTCACTTCCGAATTTGCTACTGCTGCTACAGGCGTAGCAGCAAACTCATAAATCATAAAAAAGACAAGAAAAATCCCTATTATAAGCGGCAATAACCATCTTAAGTGTAAATATTTTCCAAAATATGTTATTTGCGCTATGTTTGGCATTTTTGGCATTTGCAATATTTTAGGTATTTTAGGTATTTTTGTCATTTCATCACCTCTCAATGTGATTCTATTATACACGCAATTTAAGCAAAAAAAAAGAAGCCTTACTTAATAAGACTTCCTTTTTCTTACTTTACAGTTTATTCGCCTGCTTCTTCTTCATCCATTAACGTTTCATAAGCAACACGGACTTGTTCAAATTCTTCGTCAGTAGGATCAACATAAACCTCTTCGCCTTTTTCATCCATGTCAATACGTGCAATGAAAACATCGGGTTCATCGCTGCAATCACAGTCCTCATTGCCGCAACCACAATCACAGTCTTCATCGATACTAATGGGCACGAGTATTGCATAACGCTTATCTTCAACCGGGATAATCATGTCTTCACGATAATAGAATTCGTTGCCTTCTTCATCAGTCATAACGACAACGAGTTCTTCTTCTTCGGTATTTTCCATATCTTCCTTGTCAAAATCAGACATCCTATTCACCTCTTATTTCAAATGTAATGCTAGTGTATCCTAGAAAAAATCCCCTGTCAAGGAAAGAATTACCGCATATGACTATCGAGATAGCCTTGCAAAATAAACACAGCTGCCATTTTATCAATCACCTTTTTACGCTTAGCTCGACTCACATCAGCAGCAATAAGCGATTTCGCCGCTGCAACAGTAGATAGCCTTTCATCCCAAAGAATTATTTTCTGAGCAGGAAACCGAAGCTTGAATTCATCTGCAAACGCCTGGACCTTCTCGCAACGCGGTCCAATGGTACCATTCATATTTTTTGGCCAACCAATGAGGACGTTTTCCACCTCATATTGATCTATGAGTTCGGCTAAGCGCTCAAAATCGAGATCCGTATTTTTTCGGCGAATGACCTCTACGCCTTGCGCCGTCCATCCTAATAGATCACTCACCGCAACACCGATGGTCCGATCTCCCACATCCAACCCGATAATTCTCATAAACCCTCCATTAAGATAACCAATAATCGCTCAAAAAATCCCTTACTCTGCTTTCAAATAAGAACGAACGAGTTCTTCCAGTAGTTCATCTCGTTCAAGCTGACGAATCAGCCCTCTGGCATTATTGTAACTAGTAATATAAGTCGGATCCCCCGAAATAAGATAGCCAACCATTTGATTAATCGGGTTATAGCCCTTTTCTTTTAATGCTTGATAAACCGTGTTAAGTATGACAGCTGCGGCATTTTTTTCTTCCGCATCCACCTGAAACATCATCGTCTGATCAGATACTTTTGTCATGAAGCATCCTCCTCTCGAGATATTATTTCCTGTCTATTTCACTATATTCGATAATCAAGCAATTTTTCCTGTTATCGTAGCAAAAAAGCTAATCCTTATGCTTTGGCTAGCTGTGAAACAATCATTTCTTGCGCCTTTCCCAAAGCAGCGGCAATTTTCTCCGGATTTTTACCGCCAGCCTGCGCCATATCCGGACGGCCACCGCCACCACCGCCTGCTACCTTAGCAGCTTCTTTCACAATGTTACCGGCATGCAACAGCTTCTTAGCTGCCGTACCTGTCGTCATGGCCACAAAATTTACCTTCTCACCATTCACTGCACCAAGAACGACTGCGCCAAAGCTTATATGATCCCGTACTAAATCAGCCATAGATCGTAATTCATCCATATCCTTGGCAACAACTTCCTCAACAACAACCTGAGCAGTACCAATTTGTTGAATATTTTTAAGTAAATCATCGACAACAGAACCAGCTAATTTCTTCTGTGCTGCCACAAGTTCATGCTCCAAACCCTTCACATGCTCAAGAAGTGACGCTAGTTTACTGTTCACTTCTTCTGGACGAGCTTTCAGTAGTGCTGCAGCCTCTTGTAAAGACTTTCTTTCTTGGACCGCAAGCTCCAGTGCCGCTTTGCCTGTAACCGCTTCAATTCTTCTTAATCCTGACCCGATACCCGTTTCAGCGATGATGCGAAAAAATCCGATTTGCGACGTATGATCAATATGACTGCCACCACAAAACTCACGGCTAACGCCCTCGACAGTAATGACACGAACACGGTCACCATATTTTTCACCAAACAAAGCAATGGCACCTAGTTTCTTGGCTTCTTCCAAGGTTGTTTCCATTTTATCAACAACATGATCGGCCAGAACAGCCTCATTGACAAGGGTTTCAATTCGTTCCAGTTCCTCGACTGTAACAGCGGAAAAATGGGAAAAATCGAAGCGCAAACGATCAGGGCCAACAAAAGACCCCGACTGCTTCACATGTGTTCCGAGTACCTCGCGTAAAACGGATTGCAAAATATGTGTGGCTGTGTGATTGCGTGCGCAAGCAAAATGCCGCTCCTCATCGACAGTCACTTCCATTAATTGCCCCGTTTCAATCTGGCCCTCGACAATATGACCCATATGATAAATCGTACCGTCTGGTAATTTTTTTGCATTTGTAATGATAGCGCGGCCAGTTTGAGCTATCATTACACCAGAATCGCCCACTTGGCCGCCACCTTCAGCATAAAAAGGCGTAACAGCTAAGATAATGGCCACATCGTCGCCATCGCGGGCTTCTGTCACAACCTTACCATCTTTCAAAAGCAAAACACTTGATGATTGTTTTACTGTAGCATCGGCTGAAAGCTTGGTGTCAACAAGTCTCGAAAGATCAGGAATAAGCATTTGCTCACTTGATTCCTGTCGCGCCTTGCGCGCCCGGTCACGCTGCTGATGCATGGAAGCATCAAAAGCTTCTTTGTCTAAAGTGATACCCGCTTCAGAAAGAATTTCATTCGTAAGTTCCCAAGGAAATCCAAATGTATCGTACAGCTTAAAGGCCGTTTCACCTGCTAGCACCTTCTTACCGGCGTTTCTCAGTTCAACAATCTCTTTATTTAATAATTCCGTACCTTGCTGAAGTGTCTCATCAAACCGTTTTTCTTCTAGTTCAATGATACGCTTAATATAAGCTGCTTGTTCCTGAAGTTCGGGATAGGCCTCATGAAAGATCTCTATCGCCGTATCGACTGCTCCAGCTAAAAAAGGCTGATGGATGCCAAGTAGTCTCGCATGCCGCACAGCACGGCGTAAAATCCGGCGCAGTACATAACCACGACCTTCATTAGAAGGCAAAATACCGTCCGCTACCATAATAGTCATACTACGAGCATGATCAGCAATCACTTTCAGTGACACATCCGTATTAGCAGACTGTCCATAAGTAAGCTGCCCAAGTTTCATCGTATACTCAATAATAGGAAATAGCAAATCCGTCTCAAAATTGCTTGGCTTATTCTGCAAAACAGAAGCAATTCGTTCCAGGCCTGCCCCTGTATCAATATTTTTGTGAGCAAGCGGTGTATAATTGCCCGCTTCATCACGATTAAATTGTGTAAAAACAAGATTCCAGATTTCCAGATAACGATCACAGTCACAGCCCACACCGCACGTATCACTGCCGCAACCGCGTTCCTCACCTAAATCAATATAAATCTCTGAACAAGGACCACAGGGACCTGTCCCGATTTCCCAAAAATTATCTTCCAGCCGAACAATTCGTTCAGCAGGAAAACCCACTTCATTCACCCAAATCGCAAAGGCTTCATCATCCTCCGTATGGATGGTTACCCATAACTTGTCTGCCGGGAGTTCAATTACCTGAGTGAGAAATTCCCAAGCCCAAGTAATGGCTTCTTTTTTAAAATAATCACCAAAAGAAAAATTGCCAAGCATCTCAAAAAAAGTCTGATGCCTTGCTGTACGACCGACATTTTCTATATCACCTGTACGAACACATTTTTGACACGTCGAAACACGCCGATGAGGCGGCTGCATTTTCCCGGTAAAAAAAGGTTTAAACGGTGCCATGCCCGCACCAATTAATAATAAAGTTGGATCATTCTCTGGAATTAAAGAATGGCTATCTAAAATTAGATGCCCTTTGCTCTTAAAAAAGGCTAAAAATTTTCGCCGAAGTTCATTCCCCGTCAACGTTATCTACCTCCACATTCTTTGGCCTATCTTAAAAATTATACATAATATAGCTTTCCATGTCAATAATTGGAGGACTATGTACAACATTCAGAACGGCTAGTACCTAAATAATAACTCCAATGAGATGGTGTAAACAAACCTTTAAAATAGCTGCAATCGGTACAGCAAGAAGCATACCGCTCACACCAAATAATTCTCCCCCCGCAAAGAGACAAAAAATCACTAGCAAAGGATGAAGTCCCACACTGTCGCCTAATATTTTAGGACCAATGATCGTTCCTTCTAACTGATGAATAATAAAAAACAAAACGCCCACTTTGAGCGCCACGGCAGGTGACGTTAAAAGAGCCACAGTCACAGCAGGCACAGCTCCTAAGATAGCCCCAAAATAAGGAATAATATCTAGAGTGCCTGCCACAAAACCAATCAGCAAAGCATAGGGGACATGAAGATAGAGTAAACAGCCTGTCACACATAAGCCAACAAAAACAGCTACAAGCAATTGCCCCCGCACAACACCGCCAAGAACATCGTCCAAATCTTTTATCAGCGTAATCACCTGTCTGCGACCTGACCGTGGAACAATAAGTACCAACGCATCTTTGATATGATCCCAGTCATATAACAAATAAAAAGCCAATATGGGACTGATGAGAATACCAATGGCATAGCGAAACATGCCAATAGCCAAACTAGCCAAATCTGCCAGTCCAGCCGTTAAATCATACTGAAAAAGCAAAAGTGCTTCATCCACTTGCTGCCTAAAAAGCAATGGAAGTGACAAGCTTTGGTAATGATCTCCCATCTGCCCAATAATATTTTCGCTCTTTTGAATCATAGCTGGAAGCATTTGAGAAAATTCCTGCAAATCAGCAAGCATAAGCGGTAAAATTTCCAAACAGAAGAAAGCCACGAACCCGAAAGCCACTAAATAGGCAAGCAAAATTGCCGTCAACCGTTTCATGCCTCGTGCCTGAAAAGTCCGAGTAACAGGATGCAGCAAATAAGCAATGATACAAGCTAAAAAAAAGGGGTACAACGCTCGGCGTACAAGCCACAAGAAGATCCCCGCGCTGCCTACTATCATTATTAGCAAAAGATAGACCAACCCTTTTCTCGTCAGCAGCAAAAAAGTTCACCTCGACATAGAATTCGAATAATTATCCTTCCTATGCTTATAAAAAAGGGAGACCTTACGGTCTCCGGTCTTTATATCCTTCAAAATTTTTTCATCATCCGCCGCTTAACCCGGCGCGCTTTTTTCGCAAAATCATGTGCTGTAAAGGAAGCTGCCTGAGCGCCGCGCTCAACAAAAGGCTTTTTGTAAATCTTTTGTAAAGGACCTAGGAGTACATTGAATGCTGTTGCTGCAAGTGTGCCAAAAACAAGGCCATGCCAGAAATTACGACGCATCATATCCCTCCTCGTGTACTAAAATTTACAGTACTCAGCCTGGAACCTGCGCACATTCGACAAGTGTACCATCATCTTCGATAGTAAAAACCTCCACTTGGCCATTTTTCTCAATAAATTCAACGCAGCAGTCCCAGCAATAATACTGATCAGTACCTACTTTACCAATGCCACGTCGCCCGCATACTGGACAAGTATCCACTACACATCACCCCAAGTAATTCTTTATTGAGGTAAAAGAAGTTCAGCTGCGTCATCGGCAACAATGATCTTATCAGCCTGGAAGATCCGGCTAAGCTGAAAAGGCAGCCTGCGCCGTCCTTCCACTAAATCCGTAACAATCCCGTCAGAAATCACATAGTCTTCAATGCTCCCTGTAGCAAGGTCAAAGGACAAATCAGCCACTACACCAATTCTTATGCCTGAATCAGTCATAAGCGGCCGATCTAGGATGTCAGCAAACCCTTCATAAGCTGCTGCTTCAAATGGTTGCAGTTTTTCCTTTTCATCAATAGATAAATCAGTATCACGTACAAGGGAAATATCATGGATAGGCAGTATCTTCTTGCCTGTAAACCAGCCCGTGGCCGTAATAATGAGCGCCCTCACCAAGGCTTGACTGAGATAAATCATTACTTCCTGTACCTCACCAAGTTGCTCACAAGAGGACTGTTCCAAAACCGGTAATCCCAATAGATCACTGATTTTTATGATGAAAGCCTCCTTTACCAACTGGTATATCTTTATTATGACCAAAAAAGGGGGCTTTATTTCAGGATTTTTTTACTTTTTCAATAACACCGCCACCAATGACAATATCGTCTGAATAAAAGACCACCGATTGACCAGGAGTAATAGCCCTTTGGGGCTGACTAAACTGCACATACACCTTGCCGCCTTCAAGCGGTTGAAGAAGAGCTTCACTTTCTTTAGCACCATAGCGAATTTTTGCCTTTACCGTAAGGAGCTTGTCCAGCTTATCAAATAAAATCCAGTTCAAATCGTCAGCAATACAAGAACTCGCAAAAACCTCCTCATTACTGCCAACAATGACTTGATTCTTTTCCGTATCAAGAGCAATGACATAAAGTGGCTTCCCTGCTGCCAAACCAAGCCCTTTGCGCTGCCCCACCGTATAAAGTGGAAGACCCTGATGCTTGCCGAGAACATTGCCATCTTGATCAACAAAATCACCGGATTTAAGCGCATTCGGTGATTTTGCTTCCAAAAAAGCTTTATAGTCATCATTCGGCACAAAACAAATTTCCTGACTGTCCGGTTTATCTGCCACAGCCAAACCCAATTCCCTGGCCATTTGACGCGTTTGAACCTTCGTATAATCTCCTAACGGCATGAGAAAATGCGCCAGTGTATGCTGATTGAGATGATACAAAGCATAAGACTGATCTTTTAAAGGATCAATGCCCTTGCGCAACAGAAAACGTCCGGCCTGTTCATCATAAGCAATGCGCGCATAATGGCCTGTTGCCAAAAACTTGGCCCCTACTTCCTGTGCTTTTCTGAGTAGTCCCTCAAACTTGACAAAACGATTGCAGGCAATACACGGATTAGGTGTTTTGCCTTCACCATATTCACGAATAAAATAATTCACGACGGTTTCCTGAAAAAGTTTACGAAAATTAACAACATAATAGGGAATACCAATTTTATCTGCCACACGCCGCGCATCATCGATGGCAGACAAAGAACAGCACCCACGGCTGTCCGGTTTATCTTCCCGTTCGTCATTTTCCCAAATTTGCATTGTCATACCAATTACGTCATAGCCTTGATGCAAAAGAAGGGCGGCAGTTAGAGAACTGTCCACCCCTCCGCTCATGGCTACAACCACACGTGGTTTGTTGCCCATGACTTCAATCACTTTCCTTTTTTCTCAATATAATCTTTAATAGCGGCATGCAATGCATCAGCAGCCAAGTTCGAACAGTGCATTTTTATTGGTGGCAATCCATCAAGAGCTTCAGCAACAGCAGCATTGGAAATTTCCAATGCTTCTTCTAACGTTTTGCCCTTTACCATCTCGGTAACCATACTACTTGTCGCAATAGCGGCACCGCAGCCAAAAGTTTTAAATTTTACATCTTTAATAATACTGTCTTCCACTTTTAAATATATTTTCATAATATCGCCACATTTGGCATTTCCTACTTCACCCACACCATTGGCATCATCAATCACACCAACATTACGTGGATTCGTAAAATGATCCATTACTTTTTCTGAATACATCATTTATCTCTCCCTTTTTGAGATATTCACATAGTTAAAGGTTTTTTATGCCTGCTTTTTCTCTTTCAGTGCCTGATCATAAAGTGGAGACATACTGCGCAGTTTTTCAATAATCGGCGGCAATACCTGTAGTGCATAGTCAATATCCTCTTCCGTATTATCCTTGCCAAGCGAAATTCTCAGTGAACCATGAGCTGTTTCATGTTTTAATCCCATGGCAAGCAGTACATGAGAAGGATCAAGTGAACCCGATGTGCAGGCCGAACCACTCGAAGCACCAATGCCTTTGAGGTCGAGGTTTAACAGAAGAGATTCGCCTTCAACATAGGAAAAACTAACATTGACATTACCAGGCAAACGCAGCGTAGGATGGCCATTTAATTTCACATAAGGAATGGTTTTCGTGATTCCTGCAATTAGACGATCTCTCATTCCAGAAAGAACCTTGATATTTTCATCCATATTCTGTCTCGCTAATTCGCTTGCTTTACCTAATCCGGCAATACCTGGAACATTTTCCGTACCTGCCCGCATGTTGCGTTCATGCGCACCGCCAAGCTGTTGAGGTTCAATATGCACACCCTTACGAATATAGATGGCACCCGTTCCCTTAGGAGCATAGAATTTATGACCGGACAGACTTAATAAATCAATATTCATTTCCTTTACATCAATGGGAATACTGCCCACAGCCTGTACCGCATCAGTGTGAAAATAAATGCCTTTTTCTCTGGCAATCTTTCCAATCTCCTTAACAGGCTGAATCGTTCCGACTTCATTATTAGCAAACATCACACTAATCAAAATAGTATCATCCGTAATAGCCTTTTTCAAGTCATCTAAACTGATCATCGCATTTTCATCAACAGGTAAATAAGTTACCTTAAATCCCTGCTTTTCCAAATATTCACATGTATGGAAAATAGCATGATGCTCAATTTGCGTCGTAATGATATGATTACCTTTTTTACGGTTGGCATAGGCGATGCCCTTAAGCGCCAAATTGTCGCTTTCTGTTCCACCACTCGTAAAAAATATTTCATTGGGTTCAGCATTTAAAAGAGCCGCAACTTGTCCTCGCGCAATGTCCACAGCCTGATGCGCTTCGCGCCCAAAACCATGCACACTGGAAGGATTACCAAATTTATTCGACATATATTCCAAAACAATTTTGGCAACCTCCGGGTCTACTGCCGTTGTTGCAGAATGATCAAAATAAATACGTCTCATTTTTTATCCATCTCCTCAAACTTTTCGTCTCGACATAAATCAGCGAGAGTGATAGAATCTACTACATTTGTAATACTGTCTCTGACTTTAGCCCACACACCCCGTGTTACACAACGTCCTGCTTTGGAACAATACTCGTTTTTCGAAGAACTTACATCAGTCAATACACAATCAACAGGTGCAATGGGACCTTCTAACAACCGGATAATATCTCCGACGGAAATATCCTTGGGATTCTTCGAAAGAGCATAGCCCCCTTGGGCACCACGAACACTTTTTACATAGCCACCCTTGCGTAATGCACTGATAAGCTGCTCTAAGTAACTTTCTGAAATGTCCTGACGTTCAGCAACACTTTTGAGGGCTTGCGGACCCGCTCCATAATGAAGAGCAAGGTCGTACATGGCTGCTACACCATATCTTCCTTTGGTTGATATCTTCATAAATATCTCTCCTAGGTAATTCCTAGTAAACCAATAGGTTTTCTTGGCTATAATATAACAAATCTTTAATGTCTTGTCAAAAGTTTTTTTGAAAAATAACGACTTTATTTTCAAATCATTTTTATTAACTTATATACTATTTTTCTTGCTTCCCGATAATTTTATACCATTCACTCAGGCGAAGACGCCCTTCATAACCATGCAAGCTTGGATGATAATACACTTTGTCTTTTAATTGCTCGGGCAAATATTGCTGATGAACAAATCCAGACGGATCGTCATGAGGATACCGGTAATTTTTTCCATGTCCCAATTTCGCCGCACCACCATAATGAGCATCACGTAAATGGGACGGCACAGAAACTTCCTGGCCTTGTCGCACATCGCTAATAGCCTGATCAATGGCAACATAGGCAGCATTGCTTTTGGGAGCTGTCGCCAAATAGCAGACAGCCTGTCCCAAAATAATTCGTGCTTCTGGCAGTCCAACAAACTGCACGGCACTCGCACAAGCGGTGGCAAGCACAAGGGCCTGGGGATCAGCATTGCCAATATCTTCAGATGACGCAATAACTAAGCGGCGGGCAATGAATTTCACATCTTCGCCACTTTCAATCATGCGTGCCAAGTAGTGCAGAGCTGCATCAGCATCACTGCCACGAATACTTTTAATAAAAGCTGAAATAACATCATAATGATAGTCACCTTTTTTATCATAGCGATGCATCTTAATACCTGCGGCATTTTCGATAAAGGCTGTTGTAATGCTTTTTTCCGAGCTCCCTTCAAGCAACATGGCTGCCTGTTCCAGTAAATTGAGCGCCACCCGGGCATCCCCGCCAGAAAAATCAGCAATCGACTGAAATGTCGCTTCATCACATGTGAGTCCCGCACTCCCTAGTCCACGTTCGTGATCGGTAAGGGCACGACGCAAAATATGAGTAAGATCAGTCAACGTTAATGGCTGCAAGCGAATCATCCGCGTACGCGACAACAGGGGCGAATTAATTTCAAAATAAGGATTTTCCGTTGTAGCACCAATAAGCGTAACCGTGCCATTTTCTACATGAGGAAGCAGCGCATCTTGCTGACCTTTATTAAAGCGATGGATTTCATCAATAAAAAGAACCGTGGCCTGTCCATAAAATTTATGCTGATCCTTGGCTTTTTCAATAAGTTTTCGGATATCTCCGACCCCTGCTGATACGGCATTGAGGCTTTCAAATTGTGAACGCGTCGCCTGAGCAATAATGCGGGCCAGTGTCGTCTTACCTGTACCAGGCGGTCCAAACAAAATCAACGAGGGTACCTTGTCGCTGGCAATGACACGGCGTAAGAACTTGCCTTGCCCCACTACTTCGGCCTGACCAAAAAATTCCTCAAGCGTCCGCGGCCTCATACGTTCGGCCAGCGGCGCATGTAAGCTATTATTCTCTTGACTGGCTTCAAATAGATCCATCTTAATCATCCTTTTCGTCACATTAAACTATACCTTCATTATGAGACAAAGACGAAAAAAAAGAAAGCCTAGCCTTCCGTCCATTCACTTTTCGTCCAAAATTCAGTATAATTTAATATAATAATTATGTCAGTAACCTAGGAGCGTGAATACATGTTAACGCGAAGCAACCTTTACGTTGAGTTGATCTTATTTGTTGTCGCCTTTTTTTGGGGCGTTAATCCAGCTGTCATGAAATTAGGTATGGCCGATATTCCTGTCCTGTCCTATAATGCCGCACGGCTGCTTGTAGCGGTCATGGGCGCCTGGATCGCCGTAGGAATAAGTAAAACCTATCACCCTATTGACAGAGAAGACTATAAAAAGCTCTTTATGGTGAGCGCTGTGGGCTTCTTTTTATTCCAATATCTCTTCTCCATGGGCGTACAATTGACAACGGCCGGAAACTCGTCGCTATTACTGGCACTGCTCCCCGTAAGTGTGGCCTTAATCAATTGGGTACTGCGACTAGAAAAAATTTCATTCATGATGAGTTTGGGTATCCTCTTTTCCTTATTCGGCGTAGTCTTGATTATTGTTGGTTCTGGAAAAAAGCTCAGCTTATCAAGTGAGCATCTGATAGGTGCCCTTTACCTTTTAGGAGCGCAGGCTTTTTACGGCTACTACACGATTTTTTCCAAAGATCTTTTGAATAAATATTCATCTTATCTCATCTCGGCCTGGATTTTTACTATTACTACAACAATATTTTTCATTCCAGCCTGTTATGAAATGATTCATTTAAACTGGAGTCGCATCTCACTGACAGGATGGTTAAGCACGGTGTTTTCCGGTGCATTCCCCTTATGCATTGGCAATTTCTTATGGATTTGGGGTACGGGCAAAATTGGCAGCACAAAAGCCTCACTATATAACAATATTGCGCCCATATTTGCCGTGGCTTCCGGATATGTTCTCCTTAATGAGACATTCAGTCTCGTACAATTTTCCGGTGCTGCCGTTATCTTTTTCGGACTCTATCTCACGCGCATAAAAAAAGCAGCTATCTTTTCTCGATCCTAATGATCAGAAAGACAGCTGTTTTTTTCAAGCTAACCCCGCCATGCCGCAAAGCCACTGTTTTGAACCTGCCCCAGGCAGGTGGGTAAAGGCCGGACTGTTTTTTGTGTCCTCTTATCATAACAGGCATACAATCGGCAGTTCGAGCGCTATTCCCGTAGTTAAAGTGTTGGCTCAAAACATCAGCATTATACGTACACAGCAGGAAATGCATTTCATTTGCTAAGTTCATGTTATCAAATTTTCCGGCAACTTGCAAGTACTCTCATTAGACAATTTTTGCTATTTTTGTCGAATTATTTTTTCTTAGCAAGCAGACTTGTGCGAATAGAAAGTTCGCGTAATTGCTTATCAGCAACTGTAGAAGGTGCTTGTGTCATCGGATCAATAGCACTCTGCGTTTTCGGAAAGGCAATAACGTCACGAATAGAAGAACGCTTAGCCATAATCATGACCAATCTGTCTAATCCAAAAGCAATGCCGCCATGAGGCGGTGTACCAAATTCAAAGGCTTCCAGTAAGTAGCCAAACTTTTCAACAGCTTCTTCTTTGCTTAAGCCGATAGCGCCAAAAATTTTTTCCTGCAAATCCCGACTATAAATACGAAGGCTGCCGCCACCAATTTCCGTACCATTTAAGACCATATCATAAGCTTTGGCTTTAATCTTGCCAAGTTCACCTGTTGTAAGGTAAGGAATATCTTCATCACGAGGCGACGTAAAGGGGTGATGCATGGCAACATAGCGTTTTTCTTCTTCGTTATATTCGAACATGGGGAAATCAACAACCCACAAAAAGCTCAGTTTATTAGGATCAATCAAGTCCCGGCGACGCGCCATTTCGAGACGCAATTGGCCAAGCGCAGCAGCAACTACAGCAGGTTTGTCCGCAACCATTAATAGAAGGTCACCTGTTTCGGCTTGAGCCGTCTTACCAATGGCATCAAGCACTTCGGGCGCGAAAAATTTAGCAATAGGTGATTTAATACCCTCTTCAGTGTAACAAATCCAAGCCAAACCTTTGGCACCATAAGTTGCCACATAATCTACGAGACCATCTAATTCACGACGTGGAATAGCCGCATAACCCTTGACATTAATCGCTTTTACCTGTCCACCTGCTGCTAAAATATTATCAAAGACTTTAAAGTTTGAACCCCGTACATTATCAGAAATATCGATAAGTTCCATACCAAAACGCATGTCTGGTTTATCACTGCCAAAACGAGCCATAGCATCATCATAGCTTAACCGCAGAAGTGGAGTCGAAATTTTCGCATCTACGCATTTTTCAAATAACGTACTAACAAGACCTTCCATAATATTCAAAATCTCATCGCGGTCAATAAATGACATTTCAACATCAAGCTGCGTAAACTCAGGCTGACGATCTGCCCTGAGATCTTCATCACGGAAACAACGGACAATTTGGAAATATTTCTCCATACCAGCAACCATCAACATCTGCTTAAAGAGCTGGGGTGACTGTGGCAAAGCATAAAATTTACCAGGATTCACACGACTGGGAACAAGATAGTCTCGCGCGCCTTCTGGTGAACTTTTCGCAAGCATCGGTGTTTCAATCTCACAAAAACCCTTCGAATCAAAGAAATCCCGCATAATCTTAGTTACTTTGTGACGTAACATCAAATTGTACTGCATTTCCGGACGGCGTAAATCGAGATAGCGATATCTTAATCGAACATTTTCATCGACATCAATATTATCCTGAATATAAAAAGGCGGTGTGTTTGCTGCATTTAAGATGCGTAACTCCGCTCCATACACTTCCAGCTTGCCTGTCGGCAAATGTGGATTGATTGTCGCTGCATCCCTCAGTTGTACTGTCCCTTTTACAGCTAGAACATATTCACTTCGAACACCTTCAGCCTTCTTAAAGGCTTCCAGGTCATGATCAGGCGAAAAAACGACTTGCATAATACCCGAACGATCACGTAAATCAATAAAAATCAACCCACCATGATCACGGCGGCGTGAAACCCAGCCACATAACACAACTTCCTGTCCCTCGTGGGCTGTCGTAACTTCTGTGCACGAATGACTTCGCTTTAATCCTATTAATGTATCCATTTTCAATCCTCCATCTCAGCTTCTATGAATTGAGCAGCATTCGCCAAATCAACAAGTTGCTGCTCGCTGGATTTCATGTTCTTCATTGTCACCTTGGCATTTTGAATTTCTTCAGCACCTAAGAGCGCAACAAACTTCGCATGACGCTTATTAGCCTGTTTCATTTGCGCCTTCAAACTGCGCTGCATGGTATCTAAATCAGTAGCCAATCCACGATTTCTAAACTGTAGGGCTAAATGAAAGGCTTCCTCAATGGCGGCCTCATTTTGGGCGACAACATAAACATCCAATTTTTCTTGCGCCGTGGGAAGCAAATCTTGTTTCTCCAGCGCTAAAAGAACCCGCTCCAGTCCAATAGCCAGTCCAATGCCCGGCGTCATCGAGCCGCCACATTCAGCAATCAATCCGTCATAACGGCCACCGCCACATACAGCGCTTTGCGCACCAAGAGGTGGATACTGAATTTCAAAAGCTGTCTTAGTGTAATAATCAAGACCTCGCACTAACCTTGAATTCAGCAGATAAGAAATGCCGGCTGCACTTAACAGTTGTTTTAGCCCTTCAAAATGGTCGTGACATTCTGGGCAAAGACATTCTGACACTTCTGGCGCACCTACAGTAAGGGCCGCACATTTTTCATTCTTACAGTCCAATATACGCATGGGATTGCGATCATAGCGCGACTGACAATCGGGACAAAGTTCAGATACCTTGTCTTTTAAAAAAGCCTGCAATTTTTCGCGGTAAACAGGACGACATTTGGGGCACCCCACGGAATTGATATAAAGAGTAAGATCCGTAAGACCTAACTTATGAAAAAATTCCACCGCTAAGGTAATAATTTCAGCATCAATTAATGGACCTGCTGAACCAATGGCTTCAATACCAAACTGATGAAACTGACGAAGCCGCCCCGCTTGGGGACGGTCATAACGAAACATCGGCCCAATATAGTAAAGTTTGTTCGGTACAGAATCAGCATACAGTTTATTTTCCAGATATGACCGCACAACAGCTGCCGTATTTTCTGGCCTGAGTGTAATGCTGCGCTTACCGCGATCCATAAAGGTATACATTTCTTTTTCTACAATATCCGTTGTTTCACCAATGCCCCGCAAAAATAGCTCCGTATGCTCAAAAATAGGCGTTCTGATTTCATCATAAGCAAAGGTACGACAAACTTCACGCGCTACCTGCTCTACATACTGCCAGTGGCTGCTATTCACAGGCAAAATATCTTTGGTTCCTCGCGGCGCTGTAGTCAACATGGTAAAACCTCCTTCTATTCCATAAAAAGGGTTCCGGCGCAAAGTCTCTCAAGCAATGTTCGCCGCTTAGCAAGATACCTGTCCAGATCTTTTTGATAATATACTACATTTTTTGCATGATAACAGCTTTTCAATCGGTGGGTCTTGTCCACAACCGCCTTGGTTGTTGCACCCGGGCCAATTCCAATGACCGTTTGCCGTTCCTCCATCATTTGAATATTGTAATAAGACAAATGAGGCTCCTTAGCATAGCCCACATTTTCCAGATTGCCTACCATATTTTTCTGCCTGTACAAATAATAAGGTTTCATGTGCATACTCGCCGCAACAGAAGCGGCCTTGTCTATCATTCGTGTCACTACACTCGGCTCAGGTAAATCTTCCAGAGTAAAGAGCGGATCTGTCACAAGCAGTGATTGCAAATTTGAACCACGCTTGACAGAAAGCGTATGTACCGTCAGATTATCGGGATTTAATTGACGAATTTTCTCTAGTGTATCCGTCATATCGGCTAAGGTTTCCCCAGGCAAACCGGCAATGACATCCATGTTAATCAAGCACTTTGTTACAGAGCGAAATTCCATGAATATGTTTATTATATCCTGAATTGTATGGTTTCGTCCAATGCGTTTTAATGTTTTTTGCTGCATTGACTGCGGATTCACACTGACACGTGTCACATCATGGGCACCTAAGAGGCGAATTTTATCGTGATTCAGACTGTCGGGGCGCCCGGCCTCCACCGTTATTTCCTTCGTTTTAGGCCCCTTAAGATGCTGTTCAATCCAAACAAGCACCTGCTCCAAATCAGCCGTCGCCAGACTTGTCGGTGTGCCGCCGCCAACATAAATACTCTCAACCTCAAAGCCATGCCTTACAATACTTTGACTGGCATCACAAATATCAGCATGGAGAGCCGTAAGAAAGTTCTTAACTGCATCAGGCTGTGGCAAAGCCATACCAGGAAATGAGCAATAAAAACAACGTGAAGGGCAAAAAGGAATCCCCACGTAAACACTAATTTTCTGTGAGTTATTGTAAGTTAAGACCGATCTTTGTCTCAAGGCAATGTCCGTAACAAGCCGGGCCTTGGCAGCACTGACAGCATATTCATCGCAAAAAATACGTAAAACATCCGCTTCCGGGCGACCTTCATCAAGTAGTCTATGAGCAATCTTCGTCGGGCGAACCCCCTTCAAGATACCCCAGGGAGTCGGTGAGCATCCCGTGAATTCCGTAAGCAAATGGAACGTATTGAGACGCGCCACATGTTCTTTGCCAAAATGACAATCACTACCATCAATTTTTCTTTTCTTTTCACGTCTCACCCAAAGACCACGATCCCAAAAAGCACACTTTGTACTTACAATCTCTTCATATGAAATATGCTCAATAATTAGTTTGGACTCTGCTTCACTGCCTTCTTCAAAGCCAAAAACCTTCATCACATCGGCTGTGGCCTGATGCCCAAAAGAATTTTCACTCAAATAATACTGTTCAGTCACTGTTTGCGGCACTCCTGACAATAACCATAAAACTTCAGTTGATGATCGACAATGGTAAAATTACTTTTTTTCGCAATGGCCGTTTCCAATGATTCCAATAAATCATCTTCAAACTCTTTCACCTTGCCACAAGACAAGCAAATCAGATGATGATGGCAATGAGATTCATCATTCTTTTGTATTTCATAACGGCTACGACCATCACCAAAATCCATCTTGTTTAATAACTTTAATTCACTCAAAAGTTCTAAGGTACGATAAACCGTCGCCACACCAATATCTGACGCCAAAGGTTTCACAATCTGATGGACATCTTCAGCGCTTAAATGCTCCTCCGGGTGATTTAAAAAAGCCTGTAATATCATTTGTCGCTGTGGCGTCAGCTTACTATGATTTTGAGAGAGCTTTTGTTTTAACTCTGCTAATGTAATAGACATTGTTTCACCCCCTACCCCACAATTTGTAAATGCCGAATAAATACCCTAAGTAGCGCTGCAACAGGTACAGCCATCATCATACCGATAATACCAAACAGTTGGCTCGCGACTAACACACTAATAATCACAACAACGGGATGCAGAGCAATGGTATGCCCCATAATATTGGGTACAATCACATGACTGTCAAGCTGATGAACAACAACATAAAAGATTGTCACTTTCATGGCCAGTTCCGGTGAAATCAAATAAGCCAGCAGCACTGCTGGTACAGCACCAATAATCGGACCAATAATTGGAATTGTTTCTGTCAGAAAAGCAAGCAGTGCAATCACAAGGGGATAATCCACATCAAGCCAATAAAGTCCACAAAATACAGTAATCCCCATAATCACACTGATGAGTACCTGACCATGAAGATAAGCGCCAATTGTAGCTGCCATTTCCTGCAAAATGGATTGAACAAGGGTGCGATAACCAGGTGTGAATAAATGGATAATTGCCTGCTCCATGGCACATCCATCTTTTAAAAAATAATAGACAAGAACAGGAATCACAACAAGCTCTACGACATGAGAAGCTATTGAAAATACTGTAACAACCGTACGCTTGGCAAAATCAATGGAAAAAGCCGTTGCACTGGATAATCCCTGATCGATAATATTTCGAACATTGCTTGGTATATCCACATTATTTGCTCTTTCACCAACCACAAGGGCCAGTGTATGAAGCTGTTCAAAGATCAATGGCAAATTTTGAACAAACTTATTAAATTCATTCACAAAGGGCAAAAAAATAAAAGATATAATACTAAAAAACAATAAAAAACTAATAGCCATCGTAATGATAACGGCCAAACTGCGTGGAAATTTTCTGCGCCGTGAACTTAAAAAGGTACTTAACCCATTCACAAAGGGATTGAGAATGAAGGCAATCACAAGTGATAGAATCAAAGGAAGAAACACGCTAGACGCTTGATAAGAAACATAGAGACTCACGACCACAATAAGACCGCGTAAAAAGTTCGTACGAGCTAAAGACATGGCCACGCCCCCCCATTCATTATTCAGAATTCCTCTTGAATAAAGGGATTCATTTTTCTCTCCCAGCCAATGGTAGTCTCAGGACCATGACCAGGTAATACCTTCGTATCATCAGAAAGAGTCATTAACTGTTCTTGAATGCTGTGAATCAATTGTTGATGCGAACCGCCAGGAAAATCTGTTCGCCCCACAGACTCAGTAAATAGAGTATCCCCGCTAATCACAAGGCCTTCACCTACTAGACTAATACCGCCTGGTGTATGACCTGGCGTATGCCTGACGATGAATTTCACTGTACCAAATTGAATAACATCGCCCTGACAAAGCGTTTGATCGGCCTGATGAGTAGTAAAGCCAGGTCCCATAAACCCTGATAGGTTAAGCGAGGCATTTGTCAGCATTTTATTATCGGCTTCATGAATTAAAACGGGTGCTCCGGTAGCTTTCCTAACTTCTGCCAATCCCATAATATGATCGGCATGACCATGCGTCAAAATAAGATACTTCACCGTTAAATTCTCACGGCGCACCATCCGCATAATTTCATCAGCATTACCGCCGGGATCAATAATAGCGGCTTCAAGGGATTTCTCGCAATAAACGATGTAACAATTTGTTCCTAAATTGCCAACTTCCAGTTTGATTATCTTCACACACGACAACTCCTTTACCGAATAAACCTTATTACCTATTATGCTTAAAATAATTTGGTACTGTCAAGCAAAATACTCACCGGGCCATGATTAACGGATGATACAAGCATTTCAGCCTGGAATTTTCCTGTCGCCGTAACAAGCTGCTTTCGGCACTGGGAAACAAAATACTCATAAAAATCCTGAGCTTTAACCGGAGATGCTGCATGATCGAAGCTGGGCCGTCGTCCTTTGCGGCAGTCACCATATAAGGTAAACTGTGAGACAACAAGCAACTCGCCACCTACATCTTTAACAGACAAATTCATTTTGCCTGACTCATCAACAAAAATACGTAGATTCGTAATCTTATCAACAAGATAGTCGGCATCTTTTAGAGTATCACTGTCATGAACCCCAAGCAAAATAAGTAAACCCCCCTGGATTTGACCGATTACTTGTTCCTCAACACTCACTGAGGCACTGTCCACAAGCTGTACAAGCGCTCTCATGCACTCCCTCCTATTCCGCGAACAGACCGCTGCACTGTATAAACGTCTTTGATCCGGCGAATCTTCGTCATAACCAGTTCTAACTGACTGACATTTTTTAATTCGAAAGACAAGGTAATGACAGCAGACTTATTTTTATGCACCTTCGCATTAATTGTACTAATATTAATCTTCTCTTCTGATGAAAGTACCATAATATCGGATAATAAACCGGCTCGATCCGTGCCTGTCACCTCTACTGTCACAGGATAAACCTGATCAAGCGACACATCCCAAGATACTTCAATCATTCGCTCAAATTCGGCTTGATTATTTAAGATGTTGAGGCAATCGGCACGATGAACAGACACGCCGCGTCCCCGCGTAACAAAGCCGATAATTTCATCGCCTGGTACAGGATTACAGCACCGCGCCAAACGCACAAGCAGTCCGTTTTCGCCTTTTACCAGCACACCATGACTGGCTTTGCTTGGAGTCCGCTTGGGCTTTAATTCCGTCATGAGCTGCATTAAGTCAGGCAGTGTCGTACTTTTTTGTTCTTTTTTATAGGAATCAACAAGCTTGGCCATTACGGCATGAAGTGTATGCCCGCCATAACCTAACGAAGCTAAAAGTTCATCTGTAGTCAAATTGAATTTTTTTGCCACTTCAAGCACTCGATCACTCTTGCCTAATACGCGCCAGTCATAACCAAGCTTCTTTGTTTCTTTCTCAAGCATTTCATGGCCCTTGGCAATATTTTCTTCGCGTTTTTCTTTTTTAAACCACTGCTTTATTTTATTACGCGTTTCCGATGCTCCGACAATATTCAGCCAATCACGACTGGGGCCATTCCCCTGCTTCGTTGTTATCACTTCCACAATATCGCCGTTTTTCAGCCGATATTCAAGAGGTACCATCTTTCCGTTTACCCTAGCACCGATACAACGATGGCCCACATCCGTATGAACGCGATAGGCAAAATCAATGGGCACCGATCCGGCAGGTAAATCAATGACATCCCCTTTGGGTGTAAAGACAAACACTTCATCAGCAAATACATCGAGTTTTAACGTTTCTACAAACTCACGAGGATCGCGAATTTCCTGTTGCCACTCCAAGAGCTGCCTGAGCCAGGATAATTTCTGATCAAAATCCTTACTACCTGCTTTTCCACCCTCTTTATAACGCCAGTGGGCCGCAATACCATACTCTGATGTTCGATGCATCTCAGCCGTACGAATCTGAATTTCCAGAGGCTGACCCGATACGCCAATAACCGTTGTATGAAGCGATTGATACATATTACTTTTGGGCATAGCAATATAGTCTTTAAACCGATTGGGAATCGGTTTCCAAAGGGTATGAACCATTCCCAAAACGCCATAACAGTCTTTAATAGTATCCACAACCACTCGAATAGCTGACAGATCATAAATTTCACTTAAATCTTTATGACTTTTTTGCATTTTTTTATAAATACTGTAAAAATGTTTGGGCCGTCCCTGAATTTCCGCTTTTATTGCCACAGAATCCAGACGCTGCTTGAGTATTTCCACAGCCTGTGTAATATAAGCTTCGCGCTCTCTTCGCTTTTGTTTCACTTTTTCTACCAGTTCATAATACTTTTCTTCTTCGAGATAACGAAAAGCCAGATCTTCCATTTCCCACTTAATATTGGACATACCCAAGCGATGAGCAAGCGGAGCGAAAATCTCCATGGTCTCACTGGCAATCCGTTGCTGTTTTTCAGGCGGAACATGTTTCAATGTACGCATATTATGCAATCGATCCGCTAATTTTATCAAAACAACACGAATATCTTTAGCCATGGCCAAAAACATTTTCCGATAATTTTCTAATTGCTGCTCTTCTTTCGACTTATATTCCATACGGCTTAATTTCGTCACGCCATCCACTAAAAAAGCGACTTCATTGCCAAATTCTCTTTCGATTTCATCCAAAGTCACGGCCGTATCTTCCACAACATCATGAAGCAGAGAGGCACAGATAGTCACAGCATCAATCTGAAGATCTGCTAGAATTTTAGCCACACATAAGGGATGAATAATATATTCTTCACCTGACGCCCTTTTTTGACCTTGATGAGCATTATAAGCCACATAAAAAGCTTTTTCAACCAAGTCAGTAGGTGGTTCAGGTTGACTGGATTTCATTTGATTTAATAGTTCCAGCAGTTTTTGTTTGACATCTTTATCCATAGTAACACTCCACCTACCTGCGCTTTGCTTGCTTCATTTCCTGCTTAATACTCTGTTAACGTCACGATGCGATAATCTTTTAGTTTTTTACGCCCTTCTAAAAAGGCCAATTCGATCATATAGGCAAGACCCACAACCTGGCCCCCGAGTTTCTCAATAAGATGAATGGCAGCCAAAGTTGTACCTCCTGTCGCTAGCAGATCATCAGCAATCAATACTTTTTGTCCCGGCTGAATAGCATCCCGATGAATTTCCAAGCAATCCTTGCCATATTCGAGCGAATAGTCATAAATATACGTCGGTGCAGGCAATTTACCAGGCTTACGCACCGGAACAAAGCCCGCCCCAAGTGTATAGGCAAGGGGTGCCCCCACAGCAAACCCGCGGGCCTCAGGCCCAACTACAAGTTCAATATGTTCACTTGCAAACTGACTGGCAAGCTCATCAATGGCCTGATGAAAAGCCGGGCCATCTTTCATCAGCGTCGTAATATCCTTAAAACTAATTCCCTCTTCAGGAAAATTTTCCACTACTCTGATCTTATCCTTAAAATTCATCGTTTAAACCTCCCTAGTTTCTCTATCATAACGTAGTATGCCTCGGACATACCGGACGATTAAACCATTCTAATAACACTGAACTCGGTTGCTGCATTAAATTCTGAGCGAACTGATCAAATAAAGCTTGTTCATGAATGCCTTCCAGATAAGTCATGGAACAAGCAATATCAAGTTTATGCTCGGGTGGTGTCAGAATCGTAATGACTCGCATAATCCCCTGACGTTCCCTTGACAATAGCTTAAGTTCTTCAAGAATCTTCAGACAAACAGATACGCCCTCTTCACGGACCTCCTGACCAAAAGCCTGAACAATCGCCTGAGCTAATTCGCTGTTTGTTAAACGTACGATATGATGTTCATCGGCCTTATGCCGCAGAATGCGATAAACTGCCGCAACAAAATCACGGGAAGGCGCCCGATTGGAAAGAATAAGCTGATTCAATTCAATATCACGCCTGCCAAAGAGCAAATGAATAGCCCCTTCCCTTCCATCACGACCGGCTCGACCACATTGCTGATTAAAAGCCGTCCGATGAAAAGGCGAATGATATAACACAACATGCCGGATATCAGGCAAATCAATACCTTCCCCAAAAGCACTTGTAGCAACAATCGTTGTCAACTGCCCTTGACGAAACCAATTTTCCACCTTCGTCCGCCAGTCTGTGGTAAGACCCGCGTGATAGAAACCAATCTGCTGATCTTGCTCAGGCACAACTTGCCTAAGCTGACTGGCAAGCTCAAAAGCCTGTTTGCGGCTATTGACATAGATCAAATTCTTCGTGCCGCCCTTAAGTAAATCTTTTAAATAGCTTACCTTATCGATTTTTTCACGTGAATCTGTGATAGTCAAATTATTGCGAACTGTATCATCGATAATCAGATGATCAATTTGAAGAACGCGGGCAATCTGCTGGGCTGTTTCATCATCTGCTGTAGCCGTTACAGCTAATGTGACAGGATTCCCTAGTTCAGCTTGCACTTGGTGCAGTTTCTGATAAACAGGCCGCAATCGTTTCCCACTCAAAACAATATGATGACACTCATCGACAACAAAAAAACCAATCGTGTCACTTTTTTCTTTCAATAGGGGTAAATTCGCCATAATAAATTCCGGTGTAGCCAATAATAAATCGACCTTATCCGCCTGTAATGCAGCAAAAAAGTCCTGCTTCTCTTCTGACGTTAAAGTTCCTGTTCCCTTATATACAGTAAGACCTAAGCATGATAATTTTGTTTGAACGCCAAGGTATTGATCATTGACCAGGGCGCGCAATGGATAGACAATAATAGACATTTTTCCCTTACAAAGCGCTAGTGATGCAGCAAAGGATTGAAAAATGGCTGATTTTCCCCGTCCCGTCCCCATAACGACCAACGTATTGTGTCCGCCTTCAAGAGCGCGCAAGGCTTCTTGCTGACTGTGATGATATTCATGTTTGCCAAGAAGAACCTTACGAATGGACTGGCTTGCATCACAAGGCAGTGGTCTTAAACCGTCACCGCTTTGCTTATCGCTAACAGAATTTTTTACAAAGACAGCAATATTTACACCAAATAAGTCCTTGTTTTCACCTGTAACAGTTTGGACCTCTGCTTCATAACAAACGTCATCATCCATTCTTGGAGCCAATTTTTCAGCCAAGGGAGCCTTTAAATAGCCAATCTGCTTGCCTGCTAGCGTCGTAATAGCAATGGCGTTTCTGTCATAGCTATTGTTTTTTTCCCGGCACACACATAACTTTTGCCCGGATTCCAAGGTTCGAATGACTTGCTGCCGCCCTTCAAATGTCACGCCAACAACTTTCGTATGAAAAAAATCGGCCTGTTCAATGTTTTCATAAGGGTCACTCGCATCATGACAGCAAAAAAGTTCATCAATGTCGCTATGAGGCTCGTCAAGGCGAATATCTTGCGCTCGAAGCTGCAGGGTCTTGGTATTACGAAACACATTATATTCAGGAAAAAACGCCAAATCTACGGCTTGCTTTCCGGCCAGTCTGTCGGCAAAATCACCAAAACCAAAGGCAATTACCGGTTTTATACTATCCCTTTGCCCTACTTTTAACCGCAAATGCTGCTGTTTCTGACCAATCGGCTTGATTTCCCTTAGTAACACTTTCCGACAAGCAAAAACCGGCTTAGAATTTCCTGCGCCAAAGGGAGCTAAGCAGGATAATTCTTCCATAAAACGGTCTGTAATATCCGGAAGTCCCACATAGGCATCAATCCCAAGCTGAGGCAGATAATCTTGCTCTGATAAAGTATTCGCAGCATATTCATTTAGTTTTTCTTGTAAAGGAATAATATTTTCAGCTAAAATCGTAAGGCCTGCCGCCTGATGATGTCCACCGAACTGGACAAGCGTCTCAGCGGCAAAAGTTAACGCACTATGCATGTCAAAAGCCGGGATACTGCGGCAAGATCCCTTGCCAACGCCATCTTTAAGACTGATGACAATGGTAGGCCGAAAATACCGTTCAACAAGCCTGGAAGCAACAATACCAATGACACCAGGATGCCAATTGTCACCAGCTACAACAATGACTTTTTGCTTCGTCAAATCAAGGGTGCTCAGCTTTTCTTCAGCAGCAGTGAGGATCTGTTGTTCTACTTCCTGTCGCGTACGATTTTCAACCTCAAGCTCCTGTGCCAAATCTTGTGCAACCGCTTCCTCTGTTGTTGTAAGAAGCTCCACACCCGCCTTGGCATGGGCCATGCGCCCGGCAGCATTTAAACGCGGTGCCAAACGAAAGCCAATCATGCCTGTATTAACAGGCGCCGTTACCTGAGAAACCTTCATGAGCTCCTGAAGGCCCAAATTTTTTGTATCATTCATTTGCGCCAAGCCCTGTTTCACAAGCAAACGATTTTCCCCCGTAAGAGGAACAATATCTGCCACAGTACCCAGGGCAACTAAATCACAAAACGACAGTAATTTTTGCATATTATTGCTTACCTGCCGCTGCCATAAGGCCTGACAAAGTTTAAAAGCCACTCCCACACCGGAGAGTACTTGTTCTGGATAGGTTGAATCAAACCGTTTAGGATTAATGACAGCCACAACTTTGGGTAATTCTACATCTGGCTGATGATGGTCCGTAATAATCATATCAAAATCATGAGGCAACTCTTCTGTTTCAGCTAACGCATTAATACCGCAATCAACAGTAATGACAAGATGACAACCTTGTTCATAAATTTCCTCAAGAGCCTCGCGATTGAGTCCATACCCTTCTTTTTGTCTATCAGGTATATGAAAATTCGTATGGGCGCCAAACTCTTTTAACACAAGCAATAATAGTGAACAAGCTGAGATTCCATCTACGTCATAATCTCCATAAACCGTAATTAATTCACCTGTTTTAATTGCTCTTTCAATTCGTTCAACAGCCTGTTCCATATCATTTAGCAAATAGGGATCAAGCAAATTTTCAATATTATTATATAAAAAATCACGAGCCAAAGGCTCTTCTGTATAACCACGATTCATTAACACCTGAGCAACCGTTTCTGATACATCCAGTTGATGAGCCAATTCCTGCCGAATGTGGCAATTAATCTGTGGTATATACCATATTTTCTCGTTCTTTCCCATGTTTCTCATCCGTTCTACATCATCAGTAAGTTCCTCTTGCTCAATTGTATAAATTTCTCGAATGGTCTACAATAATCCTTCAATTTCGTCTCGACATTTTAAAATATAAGCGATAGGCTGTATAAATATTGAGTACAATCATCAGTAAACCGCTCACACTCATCCCCTGCAAAATGGTATAGATACTACATTGACTGATACTGTAAATACCAAACAGTGTAATAAGTGTACTCCAGCCGTTACTAATCCCCAAGAGCGTACCTACCTCTTTAATATTTACTTTCATGGCAGGTGCCATAGTATTTAAAAATAAGCCATAAAGGAAGAATGCAAAAATCGTCCTGCCCAGAGGTCCGGAAATCTTTTCTGCCAGCCCTAATAATGAATTGGGCCCCATAATATCTGCTGAATAAACGACAAGAGCCATAAGAAAGGTAAAGCAACCTTCAATTAATTTAGATAAAACAGCAGCCCCTATCACTTGATAGCCCTTTTTAGACAAGCAAGCACTCGCTTCCACCATCAGAGCGGGACGAATCCCCCCTGTATTATAACCAACGAAGGCGAAAACGAGTGTCCAATTGACAGGACCCCAAAGTAAGGTTTGCTGCCAAAAAGTCTGGGATAGCTGCATCATCCCCACAATAAAAAAAAGTGGAATAGAACAAACAGTTAAATACTTTGCAATAGCAAGTATCCAATTATGTAAGGATAAGGAGGACAACCAAAAAAACAATAATGAAAACAACATGGCCCATTCACTGGGAATGCCAAACACAGTATAAACAATAGAGCCAGAGAAAACACAACCTGTAAGAGCACTGGCTGGTAAAGAAATGGCCAGCATAGCCAATGCCAACCACCGCTTGCCAGCAAAAGCAAACAATTGTTTAATAATCACAAAAAGTTCTTCCTTGGCTGTCATACCCATCCAGGCTGATAGAGCCGTGATCATACTACTAATAAGCAAATAAGCCACAACAAGGGTGGTAAAAACGGGCGCACCATACAAAATAATCATATCAGGAACAAGGGCTAAGTTATTACCGGCAATATTCATTGACGCCAACAGTAATGCAGGTAGTAGCATCCACATGCAAATTGCACCACCTTTATCCTACAAGATATTATCAGACAGCGCTCTTGGTTCAATAAAAAAAAAATTCCTAAGAACTCCATAGAGATCTTAGGAATATACTCCATACTACCTACTTTGATGCACGCAACGCATGGTGATGTTTCTCTGATATTTCCTTCCAAGTAACCCAGATAGGACTGGCATTAAAAATAGAGGAATAAGCGCCGCTTGTAAACCCAATCAAAAGGGCAAGTGAGAAATTCTTCGTACTCTCACCACCAAAGAAGAACAGTGCTGCCGTAGCAAACAAGACAGTAAGTACCGTATAAATAGAACGTGTCATTGTTTGCCAAATACTTCGATCCACAAGTTCTTGGAAACTCTCTGATTTCCGATGCGTTTTTAAATTTTCACGAATACGGTCAAAAATAACAATCGTATCATTGATGGAATAACCCACAATCGTCAAGATAGCAGCAACAAAAGTAGAATCCACTTCGCGTTGCAAGAGAGAAAACAAACCAAGAACAATCAAAACATCATGTAACATAGCCCCGACAGCAGATACGGCAAATTTAAATTCAAACCGATAAGAAATATAGCCAATAATTAATAACGAGGCAACAACAAGTGCCAAAACCGCTTGTTGTGTTAACTCCGACCCAATTGTAGCACCGACTTTTTCCGTCCGGAGCAGCTCATAAGCACCCAGTTTTTGACCAAAATCATCCATAACTGCCTTTTGTTCATCTTCTTGCAGCACGCGTGTACGGATAAATACATTCTGTGACATATCCGTTTGATTATCTGAGGCTAACTGAATCGTGCTGCCATCCAGTTGATAGTCTTTTAGAACCTCTCTCACTTGCTGTACCGTTACAGGCTGTTCAAATTTTACATCAATCAAATTACCCCCGGTAAAATCAATGCCAAAGTTAAAACCCTGCACAGCCATGGAAATAAGCCCTGGAATCATGATAAGTGCAGACAAGGCAAACCACCAATAGCGTTTCCCGATAATATCAAATTTCATATGATCACCCCTATGCTCCAAATACTTTGTGATTTTTGATTAGGTTTGAGTTCATCAAGGATTGCAGCAAAAAGCGACTCACTGTAATGGCCGTAAACAAACTCAAAATAATTCCCAGGCCCAATGTAATAGCGAAACCTTTCAGCGAACCTGTTCCTAACAGAAACAAAACCACAGCAGTAATGATGGTTGTGACATGAGAGTCAATAATCGTGGCAAAAGCTCGGTGGAACCCGGCATCCATGGCAGCTCGCAAGGTTTTTCCTGCGCGCACTTCTTCTTTAAACCGTTCAAAAATAAGCACATTAGCATCAACTGCCATACCAATGGATAAGATAATCCCGGCAATACCCGGTAGCGTAAGTGTCGCATTGAGCATTTTGAGTCCAAATAACAGCATTAACACATACATGGCCAGAGCAATATTGGCCACCAGACCTGATAAACGATAATAAAGTAACATAAAAAGAACAATGGCGGCAATACCAATACCGAAAGCTGTAATACTTTTATCTCTAGAATCTTGACCAAGAGTTGGCCCCACCGTACGTAATTCCATCACTTCGACCTTGACAGGCAAAGAACCTGACCGAAGTAAAATCGCCAAATTTTGGGCTTCTTCGATGGTACGATTGCCTGTAATCATGGCCTTGCCACCTGTAATTGGCTCATTGACAACAGGGCTCGTTAAAACTTGTTTATCTAACAAAATCGAAATATGTTTGCCCACATTTTTCGTGGTCAAATCACCAAATGCCTTAGCCCCTTCAGGAGTAAACTCAAGATTGACTAAATTTCGTTTCGACTGGTCAATCTCAGCTTTTGCATCTTTCAAATCTTTTCCTGTCAGAACAGTTGCACCGCTTTCATCCTGAAATTCCATGAGTGCCGTCTTACCAATCAAGGCAATGGCCGCATCAGGATCTTTTACACCCGGAAGTTCAACAATAATCCTGCGGTCACCTTGTCGCTGAATAATCGGCTCCGTAAGCCCCAATTCATTGACACGCCGTTCAATAATTTTCACTACACGCTGGACAGCATCATCATCCACCTGCGCTTCAGGTGTATCGACGGCCTCCAAAACAACATGCGTTCCCCCTTGTAAATCCAAACCTTGTTTGATTGAAAAAGCCAGGGGCTTCACAAAAAAGGCAAAACACAACAAAATGGCAAGTACTGCAACAAAAAACTTTGTAAAACTATTCCAACGCAAGGAAACTTCCCCCAATCCATACTGTTTTCACATAATCTTAATTATATCCGTCTTGTCCTCCAAGTGTCAACTGTTGGAAAATCAATGAAAGGTGCCCTCAGACACCTTATAACAAACGATTTTCATTAATAACAATAGAAAAATAACATTTTAGAAATTCGGCTGCCCGCCGACACATAATCATACGGGCCAAAAAAATTTCAAAATACTCCATAACAGGGCAAATTTCTGTATTAATTGTAATATCTAGCGTCACCGTCTTATGTTCCTTGTTGACAACTAAGGTACTTTTTTCTGCAGCATAATTAACACGGTCATGAATTTCAAATTTAGCAAAATCCTTATTTGTCACACGTGAGCGATGGACATCTGATTTATCAGCTAATATTAAAGCAGCCGCCACATGATTGACAACACTGCCGCTTTCTTCTTCATGATTGCCAATAGCTGAAATAACCAGTGCAATTTCTTCCGGTTCCATTTTCATTCTTGATAATATTTGAAATGCCATAAGTGCACCCGACCCGCCATGATTAAACCGATTAATCATATTGGCTAAGTCATGCAGATACCCCGCCATTTCGGCAAGCTGACAATCCCGTTCAGCATAATCAAGGCTCTTTAAGACTTGATAAGCCCATTTTGAAACAAGTGTCGCGTGGCGTTTGCCATGTTCAGTAAATCCGATATTCCCCAGATACTCTGTGCTGCGTGACAAATATACCGATATTTCCGAATCATGCTGTAGGTCTTCCACTGTAATCATGCTCAAACCTCCTGATATAAGCTAGCGCCCGACCCGTTACTTCTTCAATACTTAGCGCATCCGTCTGAATAAAAAGCTGTGCGTGTTCTTTGGCGTTGATCAGCCGCTCATGCTGTGCAATGAGCCGTTCTTCACCCCAAGGCACGTTGCGCCTTTTTTTAATAACAGGCAGTGTGGCATCAAGCATGATTAATACATCGGGATTTTTTTTCTGCCAAAGAGTTTTGACAAAGGAATGTTCCTGTGCCACATTATAAGCTTCTACATGATGTTGGCGCAGATTTTGAACGAGCGTGGTCTTTCCTGAGGCGCAGACTCCTGTTATAGCCACTCGCATAAAAACACTTCCCTTAATAAGGATAAACCATATTTAATCGGCGAACTAAATGACCCGCCTCCTTATCGGACACTCCAACTACAGCCACTGTCATGTCATCACCGGGGCGATAGTCATCCAAATCCAAGGCATATTCCAAAATACTTTGTGCAATAAAATTGACGTCTTCCGCCTTGTTTTCGTTTAAAATCCGATAAATATGCTGTAAGTCAAATTCTTTGCCGCGTTTTCTGCCAGCTGCTTGAATGCCATCACTATAGGATAGTAAAATCATTCCCACATTGAGTGGCATTTCATACACAAGCGGCTTCATTCGCTTATGAACACCAATAGAAGAAATGGATTGATCATAGGAATCAATCCCATAATCTTGCTTGACTAATACGGGACAATTTGAATTTCGACAAAAAACGACTGTTTGTGTATCCAAATCAACGGACATAATGGTTAATGTCGAAGAAACTTTCCCGTCCTTCATATTATATAAATAATCATGAACACTCCGTGCGACAGCTCCATCGCGCGCGCCATCGGCAATAAGCGCAACCGTCTTATTCACAACAAGACTACTTGTAAGCTTCGCAGGTTTCCCGCTTCCTTGTCCATCCGCTAAAATGACACTAACACCGCCCCGCGGACGCTCAACTGTCTCAACGCTATCGCCGCATTCTCTCATGGCATATTTATTTGTTCTGGCCACGCCAATTCTAACTTCCACACCAACCCCTCCTTTCAATCTGTTTCGCTCATAAACGTGTCCAGCCAAATAAAACAAAGCAAAACATAGTCTAGTACTATATTTTGCCTGTTTCACAAAAATATTGCTTTTCATGGATGCCCAAGATCCTGTTTACGCTTATTACAATAAATAAAGCCCTTTTCAGTTATGACAACATCAACAGGACGATCATAAGTATCCATTGGAATGTGCGCAACAAGCTGTTTGCTTACTGTAACACCCACAACAAGTGCTTGGGGCGTATCAGACAGAAAGCGGTCATAATAACCCCCACCCATGCCAAGCCGATTTCCTTGCCTGTCAAAAGCCACACCAGACAAAAGGACCAGGTCAATCGCATGAGGATTGACTACAGGCGCATCAAGAGGTTCTTGAATGCCAAAAGCAGCAACAGTCCAAGAGCTACACGAATCAATAGCCACAGCATTCATCTGACCAAACTCTCCCGTCATTTTCGGTACAACAACCCTTTTACCGAGTTTCCAGGCAGTTTCAATCAAAGACTGCAAGAGAACTTCATCTTTCATCGCCATATAGGCCATAATCGTTTGAGCCTGAAGAAAGTTTGGCCAGTTTATCAATGACTTAACGACAGATTCACTGAGTCTTTGCCAGTCATCAGGCAAAATTTGCCGACGACGAGCAAGTAAGCTTTTTCTTAGACTCCGTTTCCCTGTAGATAGGTCCTTATTTTGCATCTTCACCTTGCATATAACCTACAGCATTACGAGCAATATCCACTTCTACCTTTTCAGCCACTTTGATAGTTATTTTCTTATCTGTAAAGCCCGTAATGGTACCAAAAAGGCCGCCATTCGTTACAATACGATCGCCTTTTTTCAAGGACTCCAGCATGTTAGCGCGTTTCTTTTGTTCATTTTTTTGTGGGCGATAGAGCAAGAAGTAAAAAATAACAATCATGAGCACGATTGGCCAAAATTGCAAAACCATTTGTTGAATTTCTTCTGACAATCCATTCATCTCCTCTAATTACTTTATTTACAAATTCCACAAGCAACAGACTTTTCCTCTATTTAAGCCTGATATTCTTGCCAAAATTGTTCACGAAAGCGTGGAAAACGTTCTTCAATAATAGCTTGACGCATTTTACGCATAAAATCAATTAAAAAATACAAATTATGTGTAGTCGTCAACCGTAATCCGAAAATTTCATCTGTTTTTAACAAATGACGAATATAGGCACGCGAATAATGCTTACAGGCATAGCAGCCGCATTCTTCGTCAATAGGCCGAAAATCTCGCGCATATTCGGCATTTTTCACGACAAGACGCCCATATTTTGTCATAGCCGTGCCATTACGCGCCACACGCGTTGGGAATACGCAGTCAAACATATCAATGCCTCGCACAACGCCTTCAACAAGACAATCCGGTGTGCCAACCCCCATTAAATAACGTGGTTTTCCTTTAGGCAACAGCGGGGTCGTATGCTCAAGCATTTCATACATCATGGACTTGGGCTCGCCTACACTTAAACCGCCAATAGCATAGCCCGGAAAATCAAGTGCCACTAATTCGTTTGCACTCTTGGCGCGCAATTCCTTATACATCCCGCCTTGAACAATCCCAAACAGTCCCTGGTCCTGACGCGTATGAGCTTTTTTACAACGCTCAGCCCAGCGCGTCGTCCGTTCCGTCGAGAGTCTGGCGTATTCAAACTCAGCTGGATAAGGAACGCATTCATCAAAAGCCATAATAATATCGGCGCCAAGAGCCATTTGAACCTGAGTGGCAATTTCAGGTGATAAAAACTGTTTAGAACCGTCAATATGAGAACGAAACTCCACGCCTTCTTCCGTAATTTTGCGCAAAGGACCCAAACTAAACACTTGAAATCCGCCGCTATCTGTCAAGATTCCGCGATCCCAATTCATAAACTGATGAAGTCCACCTGCTTCAGCCACAAGATCATGACCTGGCCGTAAAAACAAATGGTAAGTATTACTCAAAATAATGCCTGCTCCCATGTCCTTTAGTTCCTCCGGCGACATACTTTTCACTGTTGCCTGAGTCCCAACTGGCATAAAGATCGGCGTATCAAACGTGCCGTGGGGCGTATGTAGCTTCCCGGCACGAGCCCCTGTTTCGGGACATTCTTTTACTAATTCATAGGTTATTGCCAAACGATTGTCACCTCATCATTATAAAATCAACATGGCGTCACCAAAGCTGAAAAATCGATACTCTTTAGCAACCGCTAGTTCATAGGCCCGTAAAATAAATTCCCGACTGGCCAGAGCACTCACAAGCATGAGCAGCGTCGACTTGGGCAGATGAAAATTCGTAATCAAAGCATTAATGATTTGATATTCATAGCCAGGATAAATAAAGATATCTGTCCAACCAGAGCCACTGGAAATTCTCCCATTCTTGGCTGCTGTCTCTAAAGTCCGCACAGCCGTTGTTCCCACAGCAATCACCCGACGTCCTTCTTGCTTCGCCAAATTGATAACCTCAGCTGCCTCAGATGAAATGGAATAATATTCACTATGCATATGATGATCCGTAATCTCTTCCACATTAACAGGCCTGAAAGTGCCCAGCCCCACATGAAGAGTAATAAATACACATTGAACGCCCTTTTCTCTCAGAGTGTCAAGTAGTTTTGTTGTAAAATGAAGCCCGGCCGTTGGTGCGGCTGCAGAACCTTCTTCACGGGCATAAACCGTTTGATAACGATTCTTATCAGCCAGTTTTTCTGTAATATAAGGAGGAAGTGGCATTTCTCCTAGCCTGTCCAAAATTTCTTCAAAAATGCCTTCATAGGAAAATCGCACGATTCTGCCGCCAAAATCCGTGCCTCTAAGCACCTCGCAAGCAAGTTCATCACCAAACTTAATGACTGTTCCGGGTTTCGCTTTTTTGCCTGGCTTGACAAGAACCTCCCATTCATCACCAGTCAAACGCTTTAATAAAAGCACTTCAATATGAGCACCTGTCGTTTCCTTCCAGCCCATCAAACGAGCAGGTATCACTTTCGTGTCATTAAAAACCAGCGTATCACCCGGTTCAAAATAATCGATAATATCACAAAACGTACGATGCTCAATCGTCTCTGTCTTACGATTAAGAACCATGAGTCGTGACTGATCACGCGGCTCAATCGGATGCTGAGCAATCCGCTCAGGCGGTAAATGATAATCAAAATCAGTCAACTGCACAATAAGACTCCTTTTTAATAAAACTTGGTTACTTCCACACCTCGATAGTAATGCTTAAGAATTTGTCTAAAATAACTTGAATCCCCGGCGGGTGCTTTATCTGCCATCACTTTGGCTCCCCACTGCGATAGTCCCAGCCCATGACCGTAACCATAACCACTCATGACAATCAGTTCAGTAGAATCTCCTGTCAGACGTTCAATATTATCCCCATCGCCAGGCGTTTTTCTTACGGGAAAGAGTGGCAATTTACTAGGAACTTTCTTGCTGCCTGTCCGACCATAGCCATCGGTAATATCAAATTCCAATTCGGGCTTGCTCGGCAACATAATCTGAATATCAAACAAGGTACTATGAAGCCCAAGAAGTGAGCGGAGTTTACTTCCTGTTATTTCAACAGAACCCGCAGAACCAATAAGACGCAGCGTCTTTACACGACCAGAAATGCCTCTGTCAGGCTCATTTTCCGGTTGGCCCGTAAAATGGGAAAGTTCAAAAGCCTGAATAGGACCAATGGCAATCCCGCCCTTCGCCAAAGCAACATCCACTTGACTGGGCGTCAATTGCTTTTCCCAACGATAATTCGGCATTTTCTGGTCGTAATCAACGACACCGCGTAAATAAGGGAGAACGCCTCCCCAAACATTTTCACTATTTTCCGTATAACCACCGCCGCTGGAATGAAAAGCTGCATCAATCAGTTTATCTTGATAAGTCACAACAAGACCGCTTGTTTCATCAACAGCCGCATTAGTCTGGGCGGCTTCACTATCCGCTCCCACATAGATCTGGCAGTCTGGGGTGGCACCAATACCATAGCCATCGCCATGATATTTATTTTGATTGGCCATCGCATAAGTCCGCGCCGCCACAGCTTGTGCTTTAAGGGCTTCCTTATTCCAATCCGGTGACATTTCCTTGGCAACAACACTATAGAGATATTCGTCCACAGGCAGCGTATTTACTACTGTGAGTCCCGATTTACCGACTGTCCGATGAATCTCAATATTTCCCCGGTAATGTTGCCTGTTCACTTCAATTAACGCTTTTTTTCCATTTTCAGCAGAAATGACATTAATTTTTTGAGTTCCTGTTTTCACGCCATTGATCCAGATGTTACCGGATCGACTCGTAATAGTAACTTTTTCTTTGACACCATAATTTCCAATAATTTCATGCGTGTTTTCATCAACAACATGAAAATCAGCGTCCGCACCAACAATAAGATTCGGTTGATTGGACCAAATACCGACGCGAATCAGCGGACTCGCTGCTGCCACATTCGCTCGATCAGCTAAAGCAGGCTGAGCCGCTAGAGTCATGGGAATACCACAAAACAGAACGCCAATAAGACTAATGCGCAGCAAACTTGAATAAAACCGATTCATAAAAACCTCCATTACCGTCTATTAAATAAGTTGAGTAACACTGTCAAGACAATACTAATCACAATACAGGTTGTAATTGGGAAAAAGAAACTTCCCTGGGCTTTTTGCACAAAAATATCCCCTGGTAAACGCCCGAGCGGCAGCAGCTTGCTGCCAAACACAAGCACTGCGCCAATCACGAAAAGCACTACCGCAAAAATCATCAGACTTTTTCCGATGGATTCCAAATCGCCGGAAATCATGCTTTCTTCACCTTCCGCACCTTTTGATAACGTTCCTGCTCACTAAAAATACAGCCGCAGTAAGGCTGACGGTATAGTTCGAGTTCCTTACTAATCTCAACGCCTTCATCCCAGCCAGGCCGAAAATCAATGTAATAAAAAGCAATACCGACTTCCTTGGCAATTCTTTCACCAATTTCATGAATTAACTCATGCTTTTGAAACGGACTGACAAGGAGTGACGTTGTAAAAGCGTCAAACCCAAGCTCTTTGGCCTTCTGCGCTGCTTTCCTCAACCGCATTTCATAGCAAAAGTGACACCGACTGGGCTCCGTATTCATCGCCCCTGTGAGGAATTCGCGCAAAGCATAATCATCATCCACAATAAATTCTAGTTTAATTTGCTTCGTATACTCCCGGGCCGTTGTTAAGCGCCGCTTAAATTCCTTGTAAGGATGAATATTGGGATTATAAAAATAGCCTACAACATCCGCCGGCTTACCAATATGGTCGTCAAGTTCCCGTAAAAATTTAATGGGATAAATGGAACAAGGTCCACAACAAATATGTAATAGAACTTTCAATTAAGTCCACCTCTTACTGTAATAGGATAATACCCAATAACGCTATTTTAGCACACTTTACCATCGAGCAGCAAACGAATGCCAAGAAAACGACCGCATAATAGCGTAGATACATCTTACAAAATCATAGAGGCCTTACAGTCTAAAACAACTGTAAAGCCTCTACGATGCGATTCAAATAATACCTGTCATACCTGTTGAGTAAATAAATGACTGATCATTAAAGAAACGACGGATAAGGAAGATCCGGCTCCCCTTCAAAACAATCGTCGAAACCACGTGGATAATGATATTCACGATTATTTTTATCAGCTGGATAAATGAATTTGCCACCCACTTGCCAAATAAAAGGCTGAAACTGATATTGCAAACGATTTCTCTTCATTTCAAAAAGAACGTTAATTTCAGCAGGATCAGCTTGAAAATTTGACCAAATATCATGATGAAACGGAATAATCACTTTCGTCTTCAAAGCTTCTGCCATACGGAGAATATCCGAAGCTGTCATCTTATCCGTTATCCCGCGCGGATTCTCGCCGTAAGACCCCAATGCCACATCAATTTCAAAATCATTGCCATGTTTCGCATAATAATTCGAGTAATGAGAATCACCACTATGATAAATAGAACCCCCTGGTGTTTTGATAATATAGTTAACGGCTCTGTCATCCATATTCCCCGGCAGCGACCCCGACAGAATCACTTCTTGCGGAGCTGTAATCAAAGCCGTACGATCAAAAGACTCCAGCGCAATAAGCTCTGTGTCTTTAATCTTTACTCTATCACCCGGTTTTACAGTCATGCAGCGCTCAACTGGTACACCCCAACTCATCCACAAATCCACACACGCTTTTGGTCCAATAAAAGGTACAGTTGAATCACAGTTTTTCATAACTGCTGCTGCCACATTGACATCAATATGATCACTATGGTCATGAGTCGCCACAATTGCATCAACTTTTTTTATCGCAAATGGATCAAGAACAAACGGGGCTACGCGAAGATTTGGCTGCAATTTTTTGCAGCCCGTCATTCTTGCCATCTGATGGTGGGGATCGATCAATGCCTTTTTTTTGGTTTTTTTACCACTTCCGCACCAAAAATCGATACAAATATTGGCGTCTCCTTCCGATTTCATCCAAATACCTGTACACCCCAACCACCACATAGCAAAAGTACCGGGTGCAACGACTTCTGCCTCAATTTCTTCATTTAACCATGTTCCCCATTGAGGAAAAGTGCTAAGAATCCAAGACTCTTTTGTAATCTCATCAATTTTTCCCATATTTCTCACCTGTTTTCTTCATTTTGTTTTCCTGTCTGTCCATAATAGGCCTGACTGCCCTGCTTGCGAAAATAATGTTTAAAATCCGCCTTCGCAAAGCTTATTCATGATAAATTTTTTAGAACGAGTAATTTCTTGAATCGAATCTGGAAATGTGTCTCCCCACATTTCCATCACAAAAGGTCCGCTATAACCCAATTTTTTAAGTTTTTTGAAAATATGCACAAAGTCTACATTTCCTTCTCCAAAGGGAACATCACGAAACGCCCCCTGAAATGTGGCAGTCACATTCCGCGTTTCTTTAATATGCACAGCAACAATACGCGAAAAGCCCAGTTCCAGTTCAGCCGCTACATCATTGCCCCACGCGCTTAAATTACCGATATCCGGATATACCGTAAGCCACGACGACTTAATTTGTTCGTCATAATAGAGATACTTCGTGATTGAGTTAAGGAAAGGGGTATCCATAATTTCAATGGCTAACATGACTTGACTCCGGGCCGCCATAGCCACAGATTGTTTCAACCCTTCGAGAAAATAAGCGCGCGTATCCTCGCCTGCTGCCTCATAATAAACATCATATCCTGCAAGCTGAATAACACGAATGCCAAGGTCGCGAGCCAAATCAATGGCCTGCGACATCATGCTGAGCGCCTTAGCCCTTATATCCATCTGACGGCTTCCAAGTGGAAAACGTCGATGACCGCTAAAACACATGGAAAGAAGGGGAATACCAGTGGTACGCATCGCTTCACACAACTGCTGTTTTTCTGCTGTCGTCCAGGTCAATCGCGCCAGTCGTTCATCACTTTCATCAATCGATATTTCCATAAAATCAAAACCGAGTTTTTGCGCCATCTGCAATTTTTCCAACCAGCCCATCTCGTGAGGAAGGGCCTTTTCATACAGTCCTAATAAATTCTTCACGGCCCTCACCAATATTTTTCGAATTCGTTCTTGAACGCACGAGCAGCAGAGACCGGTGAAGAAGCATCACGAATGGCACGACCAGCAATAAACACATAAATCGGCAGTTCTTTAAAAAATTGAATATCTTCGACATTCACACCGCCAGTAACAGTGACTTGAAAGCCCATTTTGCATAACTGGCCCACTTTTTCAAGATCAGCGAGTCCCCAGTTTACACCTGCAGCCTGTGAATCACGCGAACGATGATATACAACTTGCCTTACACCAATCTTCTGCCATTCTTGCGCCAATTCTTTTGTCCAGTGGCCAGTCAATTCAATTTGAATATCGCGCCCTCTTTGTTTCGCTATCTCCAAAGCACTCGCAACGGTTGGAATATCGGCGCAGCAAATAATAGTTGTCCAGTCAGCTCCAGCGTCAAACATCATGGGTGTAATAATTTTTCCAGCATCAGCAATTTTCGCGTCAGCCAAAACAATTTTATCAGGATACATGTTTTTAATATATTCAACAGCACGTATTCCCTCGGCGCAAAGCAGAATAGTACCGACTTCAATAATATCCACCTCTTGAGCCACACCCTTGAGCGCGTTAATGGCATCTGTAAATGTTAAATTATCCAGTGCAATCTGTAACTTTGGAATCATCATCTAATCTCTCCCTTCATCAGATACAGTCAAATTTTCTCTAATCTTGGTTTCAATTTCCGTCTCAGAAAGCAAATTTTTTAAGCCAATTACTTTTGTCCGGTTATTTTTAACGGAAAAAATATCTACAAAAGCTATGGAACAAAACACAACATCATAACCAGAAGCGGCTGCTTTGGCCTCACCCACACTCATATGATGAATCTCCACTGGCATATTCAGTTTCTTAAAAATCTTGTCAATCTTCATTTTAATAATTTGACTCGAACCCATCCCATTTCCGCAAGCCGCAACGACTTTAAGCATAACGAACCCTCCTATTTAATCAGCCTCAATTTTAAAATAATTTTCCTTATCCGAGCTATTACGATACTGAATTTGTGGAATCATCAGCATAGCTACAATCACCAGAATCATCCCCGGCATAGCAAAGTTCTTCATAATAACACCAATGAGCGGCCAGATTGTGTCCCAATCAATATTGCCATGCCAACCACCATAGGTATAGAGCTCGAAGTACCAAGCTGCAAAAGCACCACCGGCGACTTGAATCATGCCTGTGCAAAAAGCCAGAATGCCTGCCGCCCGGATGCCGCCAAATTTATTAGCAAAAACAGCCGTTGTAGCATTATCAAAGAAGACAGGTACGAAACCAGTAATAATGAGAATGGGAATTTTAAAGATAAACAAGCCCGCAATGGCTAGAAACTGACCGAGACAACCAAACACGAAACCAAACAGAACTGTATTCGGTGAAGAAAAGCCATAAGTTGCTGCACAATCAACTGCAGGCAAGGAGCCAGGCAGGATTTTCTCAGAAATACCACGAAAAGACTCCGTCAGTTCAGCCACAAACATCCGAACTCCACTAATCAAGATAAACAGGTACACGGCAAACAGCAGCGACTTGGAAAGAATATAAGTGGCAAAAGCTAAGTTTGGTGGAAAACCAGCCTTGTCAATCCCGCGCAAATAGGGCTCGCCTAAAATACTCATGATCACCCCGAAGAATACCAGCATAAGCGTACCTGTAGCAATGACATTGTCATTGAACATGGTTAACCACCGAGGAAATTTAACATTTTCTACCGTGTGCTTCGGACTACCGAATTTCGGTGCCAATTTGCTTGCGAGCCATACCCAGCCCATCTGCTGATGCCCGACAGCAAAACCGCTATTATCCGTAAGCTTCTGCGTCGGTTCCACTGTCAGATTCGAAAACACAGCCCAATAAGTGCCGACTAAAATACCAATCCACATAGCTCCCTGAATATTGCGCAAGGCCGGAATAGCGAAGAAAACCAGCCAAGTACAGGTTGTAGCCTGTTGAATCATAATATGTCCCGTCAAAAACAAGGTACGAATCTTGGTCTGTTTGCGAAACAGCACAAGCAAAATATTCCAGGCAAAACCAACCATTAACGATATCATGGTCCAAGACAGTGACATCCCGATCGATTTAATAGCTTCCGATGCAGCATTTAATCCAAAATAAGGATCAATCACAGCGGCATGAAGAGCAAAGCGATCATTCAATCCCGACAAGATAGGCCGAAAGGTCGTAACAAGTCCACCAGAACCAACGTTCCAAATCATCATGCCAACGGCCGCTTTAATAAAGCCGCCAAAAGCCTCATAAATCGGCTTACCTAATAACATGTAACCAATAAAAACTAAGATACCAATAAAAAATTCCGGCTTAACTAAGATATTGTTGGCAAATCCTTGCGATACCATATTAATCGTGAGCAAAATCTGATCCACTAGATGATTCCCCCTCTCATAATTATCACGGTTGGATTGCTATTCTTTACTCGCTAATCAATTGCTGCAAGTCCTCTAAACTTTGTATATCTCCTAACCTTTCAAGAAAATTCTCCACAGAAATTGCCTCAACTAAGGCTTGCAACATCCCCAGATGCGCTTCATCATCTACAGAAGCCACAACAAAGAGCAGTTGAGCATCCTGCTCACTACTGTCACCGAAATGTACGGGTTGATGGACTTTCATAAATGAAATAGCTGTTTCATGAACCCCTATGCTCCCCCCTTTAGCATGTGGCATCGCTAAATTAGGCGCAATGACAATATAAGGTCCAAATTTATGAATCGAATCAATCATAGCCGTAATATAAGAAGTATCAATCGCACCATCTCGCACAAGCGGCTGTGCCGCAGCTGCAACAGCATCCTCCCAGCGCTCAAATTTTTCTGCAAAAGTAACCCGCTGTTGTTCAATTAATTGTTTAAACATGCTTTCCCCCCTTGTTGCTTTACTTATTCCCCGACAGTCTTAGCATGCAAATGTTCTTACAAGCATACCCGTTTTGAACATTTGTGCAATCTGTTATCATTTGTTCAATTTCATCTTATCAAAAGTTGTAAAACGCGTCAATCGATTTTTTTCAATAATCAAAATTTGCACAAATGTGCGTTTTTTTTCAAAAAAAAGTCAGCTTGCGCTGACTCCATTTTCTTCGATTGCTTTCTGCTGGGGCTCTTAATTTCCATGAAAATCCGCTAACTTGACATAATTTTCGCACTATGCTTTAATATTTGTATGAACATCGGTGCAAGAAATAGACATTTATTCAAATTTATCTTAGCAGAGCCCGAAAAATTATGCCAATAAATTAATTTTGAAAAACGAACTTGAACAAACATTCGGATGATATAAATCAAAGGATGATCACAGATGGATGAAATTGAACTTTTATCAGAAGTAGCGAAAATGTACTATGTGCAGAATTTAACACAAAATGAAATAGCAAAAACCATTCACACTTCCCGTTCGACTGTGTCACGGCTGTTACAGGAAGCGCGCGATAAAGGCGTGGTTGAAATTAATATTCATTATCCCTGGGATCGTTCTCTCATTATGGAGGAACACTTACAGCAGCAATTTGATCTAAAAGATATCCGAGTATTAGAGACTCGGGGCCGCTCTACTGACGAAACACTGCTTGGCGTTGCCCTACTGGCCGCCCGTTACCTTTCCTCTATCATTAAAGCGGATTCCATTTTAGGCATGTCTTGGGGCAGAATGATCTATCATACCGTTCAACTTGTAAAGGCAGAACGGGCTCTCGCCATTAAGGTCGTCCAGCTGTTTGGCGCAGCCATCCCAAATAACAAAATTGATGGGCTCGAATTAGTCCATCAATTGGCGAGTAAGTACAATGGGCAATATTATGCAATTCACGCGCCGCTTTTTGTCGAAAATAACGAAGTGAAGCAATCACTGTTGCAAAACCCCCATATTAAAGAGACCCTCGACTTAGCACAGCAGGCGACAATCATTCTTACAGGCATTGGCTCATTGGAATCCCCGCTCGCGCCAAGTCAAACCTGGCTGGGTTTTCTTTCACAGGCAACCATCAAACATTTAAAAGAACAAGGCGCCGTCGGTCACATTTGCGCTCACCACTACAATATTGAGGGACAAATATTGGATATTGATCTCCATCAGGGAATCGTTGGCGCTGGATTAGATATATTACACAAGGCACCACAAGTCATTGGAGTGGCCAGCGGAAAAGAAAAAGCGCGAGCTATTTTAGGAGCGCTGCGGGGAAAACATATTAATATTTTAATTACTGACGACATAACAGCCCAGAATGTTCTCACCCTGAACACCTCATCAGACAGAACAAAAAAAGGCTGAGAAAGTCTTCTCCTATTTGTCTGAAACAGCCTCTAACAAAGTGCGTAAATCTGAAATTTCCGGATATTTTTCTATTGTCTGGTCAATTACAGTTTGCCGCATTTTTTTATATAACTGAATTAATTTGATATCATACTTCGGGTTCTTAGGATTTATACTGATGGACTTTCTGTAACAACAGTGAGCATCCAGATATAAACCTTGCTGTTCCTTGATTTGTGCCAAAATAAAATAAGCCGTCTCGGATTGACAATTTCTATCGATATGGGTGTTTAAATATTGTTCTGCTAATTCTATATTGCCATAAGAAAAGCACAACTCACCAATAGCCAAATTCATATCATTGAAAGACTCCGGCCTTACCCCATCAAGAAGCGTTATTGCCCGTTCCCATTCACCTAATGCAATGGTTCTTTCTATAATATCGAATAATAAGAATATCCCCTCCTTTTCGAGGATAAGCGGGGGAAAATCTCGGCGCCCGAGATTATTTTTCAAGAGAAATATCATACGAGAAAGATCCTGGGATAAGTCCAAGGCGAGCATCTCTTCAGACACTTGTCGCACCTTTTCCTGAGCGCCCTGCAGCCAAAAACAAAACAGCTTATTGAATTTAGCTATTTTATACAAAGAGTGCTCCGGATTAATGCTATCCAGCTTACGCAGCGCCGCCGAAAACTTTCTCTGTTGTATTAAGCAAATTGCCTTTTTTAGTTTAATTTCCACAGATTCTGTCACTGATTGTGTAGCAAGCTCGAAATAATCATAGGCCAGCGGATAGGCAGCCTGTTCAAAAAGCAGTTGTGCTATACAATAATTAGCCCGTGAAGATGGAAATTCACAAATTTTTTCTAACGCCGCTTTGGCGTAAACAGGATCCTTTTTCGGCTGTAATATTCTGGTGATGCCCCCGAGTGCAACAACGAAAGATGGATTCTCTCTTAATGCTAAAATATAATTACGTAAAGCCTCCTCTAGATTATAAAACATTTCTGCTATTTGACCTAAAAAATAATAACTGCGAAAACTTCTGACACCACTAAATTGAACATCATTCACAGCCGGCTCCGGTGTAGCTAGCGCATGATTAAAAGACGCGTAGGCTAGACCATATTCCTGTTGCGCATAATAAATAAGTCCCTGGTAGTAATAAAGATTGGCATACGCAGGAAAAAAGTTTAATCCCTGCCTGATACAGCTCAGTGCACTGACATAGTTTTTATCAACATAATAAGCAAGAACAATATAATGGAGCAATCGAGGCAAATAACTGGTTTGGCAATCTAACTCATCCGCTGCCTTTATTAATTCCGTTGCCGCCTGCTCATAATCCCCTAGCCGATAAAGTTCTAAACCATAATGATATCTAAGTAGCTGATCATCCGGTTTTTCTACAATTTGTTCTTTAATAAGGTTTAAATATTTTCCGCTTTCCTGTTTTTTTTCACCCGGCTCATTGTCAAAATATCCATAGTGAAATATGACAACATCTTCTGCAATACTATATTTCGCTTGCTGATTTTTTTCAATAATGACATCCATCATTTGTTCAGATACTGTCCCGTCAAACCGATAATCCGATCGATTTCTAAACAAACGAAATACTATATCAGAAGTTATTTCCTCCCCCATCCTATCGTATAGGTAGTTTTCGCTCCGAATAAAATAACCGCATAGGCTGTCATCTTCAATAATCCGCCGTAATACCGCTGCACTTTCCGGAGTTAACTCCTCATCAGCGTCTAAAAACAGAATCCATTCTCCCCTCGCCCTTTCCAATAACTGATTGCAGGCCTCATTCCAATTATCGTTCCACACAAAATCTACTACTTGTGCACCAAACACTCTGACAATTTGACACATATCACTGGTGGCCGCTATATCCATTATAATGATCTCATCCACTGCCTTCATTGCACTTTGAAGACAACGATACAAATTGCTTGTTTCATTTTTGATAATCATACACAAGCTTACTTTCATACTCCTGTACCCCACCATAAACACTTTTAGTTTGTCATTTAACGTTTTAATGTTAGTGAAGGAACCCAGATAGGACATAGCGTTCTGATGATTAATTCCAGGTTATCATAAACAATCTGGTCAATACTAGCGTCAACTGACAACAACTCACAATGAAAGCGGCCTGCCCTTGCGTACAACTTTGCTGATTCCGCACTCATTATTAAATAATCCACAACTGTTTGCGACAGTTCATCTACAGGCTGATAATGGATGACAGCCTGTAAATAATCGTCACAAGGCCCCAGGCGCGCCTGATCCTCCTGATTGCCGTTAATCATATTTAATAACGTTACTATCAGAGCAATTTGTACTTCTCCCTGCTTAATCAAAGCTAACTGCAACTTTTTATTATTTTCCATTGTAGTAAATTTGCTAATTTCTCGCCAACTAAGCTGACTTTTTCCTTTTTGTTTAATGCCGATAATTTGCAGAAGTGGATATAAATGCTGCGGAAATAATTTTAAAGCAGCAAAGTATTCCCTTTCTGCCTGCTCATAATCGGCTAAACTATTATAAATATCCCCACATAATTGATGAACCCTTTCTAACCGTTTCATATCGTCAATACCAGTAAGTGCCTGCTGGAAAAACTGGACCGCCTCCTGATAGTCCCCGTCATAAAAAGCAATCTCTCCTTGAAGTAGCCCTACTTCCCCCTTCGGTGGCAATATAACAGCTACATGATTGAGTAAATTTTTCGCCTGCACTCTTTCCCCGACTTTCAGCAATCCGTTCACTAACGTCAACACCACGTTTTGGAAGTATCCTTCCCCACCTGTCATGTGCTGCAAGGCTTTTATTAACTCTTGATTGCCACTGCCTACTTTCCCTTGCTGAATATATTCTATGGCAAGACCGTATCGCAAGAAGGGATTGTCCGGATTATCCGTTAATGCCCGATTAATCACCTCCATATTGCGGAAATGCTTATCTTTTGCCTGGATGGTTTCATTTAGATAACCACGGTGAATAATCTTCAAATCTGTTACAGCCAATCCTTGGCCTTGATTATTCGTTCTTATGCTTGCTGCCACTTGTTCATGAATAGCTCCCTGAAAGTGATACTCTTTCCGATTTCGAAACAGTCGTACTGCCTGGTCATCTATTTTGTCCTCACCCTGACCAATATAGCTTTCAATATGAATGAAATACCCTTCTATCTGGGGATTCGCTCGTAATACATTGCTAAATTTACCAATATCAATGTATTCTAATGTTTCATCCGCATCCAACACCAATATCCAGTCACCTGTTGCACGTTCCAAACCAAAATTTCTTGCCTCCGCAAAATCATACTGCCAGTCAAAAGTAAAAACTTTCGCTCCTGCTTGGAGCGCCTGATCCATTGTACTGTCATCCGATCCTGTGTCAACGACAATGATCTCATCTACTAAATGCTTGACGCTTTGAATGCAGCAAGCAATATTTGTCTCCTCATTCTTGGTGATCATACATAAGGTCACATGAATATCTGCACTCATACGTATAACCCCCTTGCCGATGCATATTTATAATCTAACAGAGAACGGACTTTCCCTGCCTTACGCCGGAAAAGATTAACCAAACACAGATTACTATACGCGGATAACTCGGTTAGCATAGTAACAAGTATTGTCACTAGCTTTTGGAAAACCGGGCCGACACTGAGCATATCAGGATCTTTGGGGTTAAAGCGTAAACAGTTTTCCAAAATCGACAGACAGGTTTGAACAACCTCTAACTCGCGCGATTTTTCCGGTTTACTATATCCGCCAGTGGAACTGCAGCGGGCAATAATCGCCAGCAAAGCCCACGCTTTACTCCGCTGCAGCGGTGAATCGGCCCATAATTTGAGCGCCCGCTGCTTGGCAGTGTGATAATCGCCATTTATAATATGAGCAATGATTTCCTCGGTGACAATATCGAGTGATTTTTTTTCATTCTCATCACTACTTAAAATCTGCAACGCTTCTTTTACGCTCCCGCTGTATAAAAGGCTTTTTATCCGCATAACACTTGTCGCAGCGAATGCCGGGGATTGCTTATAACACGCCGCAGCCAAGTCTGGAAATCCCATGTCAAAGAAAACCGTTGCCAAAGTCTCTACCCACGGGTCAAAAACAAAGCTTTGCTTATCTTTAAAGTAATCATACACGTCCGTTGCTGGTAAATGGGTAACTTTCAATAAGAATAGGCTATATAGCGGACAAATATAATAAGGATTGGCAGCAAGCGCCTGCCAGTAATAATGCTCAGCCAATTCGTGACAGCCTATTTTTTCATAACAAAACCCCATCTGATAAAAAGCAAAAAAACTTTCCGTGCCTTGAGAATGGTACAACACCAGAGGCGGCACACCTAATTCTATTGCTTTATGAAAATACCCAATCGCCTGCTTAAACTTCCCTTGTTCCGCTAAAATAGCCCCAGCATCAAAAAAAACATCCGTATAGACTGGATTTATCTCACACTCATTGTGACAAACTGCAAGCGCATCATCAAGACGACCTAAAAATTTTAAACAGTCGACCAAATACCTTACCGCTGGCCCTCTAAACATCAGGCAGTCTGGGCGAATGATAGCAACTGCCTCCTGAAAACAGGTTAATGCTTGCTCAAATCGCCTAAACCCTAACCATTCAACACCCAGGTAATATTTTAAATAAGCGTTGTCAGGTTCACAGGCTACCGCCTGCCGCAGCATCTCAAGATTACGGCGCCGCTTCTTATTCCGCTCTTTACCAGTAACCAATTTATGCCGAATAACAGGAGCATCCCCCATGGCCACCACATTTGATTTCGTTATCACCACTTGCTCATGAATTTTACCGGCAAAACAATATTCGGCAGTATTGCGGAACAGGCGGACAACAGAAAATCTTTCGTCAGTCGCACCCACACATACTAGCAGGGGTAGCAAAAAGGCTTCAGCCTCCGGCGTGTCCGTAATTAACTGTCGCAGGCTTCCGAATTTTGAGTCCAGTTTTTCGTCAGCATCCAAGCTAAATATCCATTGCCCAGTACATTTACTGATAGCAAAATTACGGGCAGCGCTAAAATCGCCACTCCATTCATAGGAATAAGTTTTATTGGTAAAACTCTTGGCAATGTTGAACGTTCCATCCTTTGACCCCGTATCGACAATGACAATTTCATCCACTTCCGTTAGGATACTGTTAAGGCATAGAGCTAAATCAGCCTCTGCATCACGTACAATCATCGCAAGACTTATCGTTGTTATCATGTTTCACCCCCAACTCAGGATACCTTTCCGCTGCCTGCTTCAGCACCTCCGAGCCTATCTTTTCGTACAACTTCATTAGTTTGATATAATATTTAGGTTCTTTAGGATCAGACTGTAAGGCTTTCCGATAATAGTCAATAGCCTCTAAATATCCTCCCTGGCCTTGCTTTATCTCAGCTAACAGGAAGTACGCCGTAGTACTATCGCTGTTTTCTTGCAAATGCTGGCATAGGTATTGCTCGGCAAGTTCTGTGTGCCCGTACTGATAAAACAGTTCTCCCAAGGGTAAATAATAATCAAGTAACGATTCCGGACTTATACTGGATAACAGCAAAGTACAAAGGTTTAACTGGCCGAGATCAAATGCCCGTTTTAAGATATCCAACACCAGCGCCATTCCTTCGCTGCCAAGCGAAACGGGTTGCCCGACATCCGTATTTTGCAGCAATTTTACAACGGCAGCATGGTCTTTTGTCAAGCCAAGAGTAAGTAACTCTTCACCCATTTCCAAAATCTTTTGCTTATTACCTGCCAACCAAAAACATAATAGCTTATTCATCTTAGCAAAAGGATTAAATTTTTCGCCCCCATCAATTGCTTCCAAAATATTGATCGCTTCTAAACTGCGCTGCTGATGGATCAGGCATATAGCCTTACATAACAATAGCTCCGACGTAAAAAACGAATCAGGAACCTTCTCAAAATATTCTAAAGCCAAACCATAAGCCGCATGTTTAAACAATAGCTGTCCTACCATCAGTTTAGCCTGCGGCAAAGAAATATCGCAGATCTTATCGATGGCATATTGGGTATAATCCGGATTGATCCGGGGCTGTAAAATACCTAAAATGCTATCCAACGCTGTCAAAAAACGCCCGTTATCCCGTAAGCTGTCAATATAGTAACGCAGCGCCTCTTCCTCGTTACAGAATTTTTCCGCGATTAAGCCCAGATAATAACACGAACGGAACCCTTTTATCCCTGAAAAAGATGCATAATGCACCGGCAAATCCGGTGCCTGTAACGCCTTTTTAAAGTACTCATAGGCTAGCCCGTATTCTTTTAACTGAAAGTAGAGTTGCCCTCCTAAAAAATAAAGATCGGCATAACAAGGGAAAAGTGCCAATCCCCGCTGCACAGCGTTTAATGCTTCCGGTACTTTATTGGCCGCATAATAAGTCTGAACAATATACCGCATCAGTTTGGGACCGTATAGTATTTCCGCCGGATTTATCATTGTGGACACTTTTTCAAATTCCTCTGCCGCCGACAAATTTTCCCCCATACGATATAACTCCACCGCATGGTAAAATTGTACTAAACAATCATCCGGTTTATCATGAAGTTCCTTTTCAATCAAAATAAGGTTGCGCCTTTTTTTATCTTTGGCCTTCAGATGGCTGTTGAGATAGCCGTCATGATAAATAACTAACTCCTCGCTAAATAGAAATTGGGATTGACCCGTCTGTTCAATAATGACATCACAAATCTGTTCATGAACTACCCCGCGAAACCGAAAGTTTGGTTTATTGCGAAACAAGCGAAATACCATATCCGCACTAGTTTCAGGAGTGCTGTCATCACCTGAAAGATTGACTATCTTCATAAAATAGCCGTCCACTTCCGAATTCAGAACGGCTTTACGTAAAATTTCCCGGCTTTCCTTTGCCAGTTTCTCATCTGCATCGAGAAATAAAATCCATTCTCCGGTTGCCAGATTCAGCGAAACATTTCTGGCATCGCTAAAATTATTATTCCAATTAAAAGACTGAACCTTGGCCCCAAAGGCTTGGGCGATCTGGCAGGTTTTATCACTTGAGCCTGTGTCCACAACGATAATTTCATCAACCACTCCGCTTACACTTTGTAAACAGCGCCCGATCGTTTGTTCTTCGTCCTTGGCAATCATACACAAACTAATTTTGGTAGTCATAAAAATCTCCATTCTTACTAAAAAAGTTTCTATATATTATGTTTGAAAATCAAATATCGCCACCTTGCAAACAATTATTTATGCTGCAAGAATGGCGATATTTCTAGTTAACTATGGCAGTTAATTTTAAGCTGTAACCTTTACCAGATATACATAATATAATGTTATAAAGGCGAAAAACCTTCGCTAATATGAATTCAATGGAGGGAATATATTTTGCCAAACTTTAAAATCATCCAGGACCAGCCTGCACAGGCGAAGATACAGATTTTTGGGTCAAATCTCACAAACCCATTAAACACGGATGCTTCAGGTGACCTAAGCGTTTCCGTTGTTGGGGGATCCGTAGGCATTTCCGGCACTCCTACCGTCAGCATTTCCGGCACTCCTACCGTCAGCATTTCCGGCACTCCTACTGTCAGCATTTCCGGCACTCCTACCGTCAGCATTTCCGGCACTCCTACTGTCAGCATTTCCGGCACTCCTACCGTCAG